>JAEZOG010000173.1 GCA_023414155.1 Cyanobacteria bacterium OH_CFB_184
CCGAAGGTCGTTGGTTCAAATCCAGCCTCCGCAACCAATTTAAAAAGTTAAACTATAAAAGAGTTTCAGGTATATTCTGAAACTCTTTTGTTTTTGTCTAAAATCATCAATTGTCACCAAATTGTCACCAAAATAAAAAGGTTACTTATCAGGTAACCTTTTTAAGATGAAGACAAAATGTTTTATAAAAATTTAGTATAAATCTCTTATTCCTTGAATAAGACTATTTTGGTTCCATCCTACAGTTTTGTTTGCGGCAGATGCAACTAAATCCGAATTGCGTTCTTGCCCCCAAGGTTCAATTGCTAATATTGGTTTACCATAATTAATCGCAGTATCTATCTCAAATTTTGCCCAATCACTATAACTCATATAAAGGCCTGTTGGCGCAATAACTATTCCTGCTTGTCTTATTTGTTCGTCTAGTTCTGATTCTAATTCTTTGTCTGTTAATTGTGAAAATGCCTTATTTTTTGAAATGCTATAGTCTGAAAATAAAAAATAAGAAGCAGACTCGCACCATTCTCTAATTTTTTCGTAATCTTTACTGTATTTCCAACAATGTGAAATAAAGATCTTTCTGTTTTTTACTGTCATTTTAACCTCCTTTTGTTATCATTTCATCAATTAGTATCTTTTTAAAACTTGCCAATAAAATATTAAGATTATCATTGTTTAATCCGCGTTGATCTCTTGTTTCTTTTATTAGCATTAAATTATTAAAGGTGCTTTCATATTGCCATTTATGAACACCAAGTATGCTGGTTAAAAGCATTAACTTATGTGCGGACATTTGCCAATCTTCCGCTAATATTAATAGTTCTAACATCGTGGCTAACAACCAGTAGTCTTTTGAATTAGTGTAGTTTGACCTAGAGGTAGAGTATATAACTGCTGGCAATAATTGATGAAATTTTTCTATTGAATTAGAACTTCCTTCAATAAATAATAATGTTACAGCATTTACCCCTGGGTAATAGTTCCTAGGATCAGTTTCAAAACCTTTGCTATAATAATCTATTGCGCTCAGTAAATAACTCTTAGCCAGCATTTTTTCGGATTTGTTCTCGTCGTAATAATCTTTATAGATTCTACCTAAAAGACCGTATGTTTCTGGTGATTCTCCATATCTATCAATTGTCTCGGTTAATATTTTTATAGCTTTTTCTCTATCAGATAAATTATTTCTTCTATTTAAAGCAAATGCATACTGCTCTCTTATAAAAACGATTTCATCAGATATATCAACTGGAAGCTTTTCAATTAAAGAGATAACTTCTTCCCAAGCCTTGTTATTTTTATACGCTTCTATAAGTTCGAAAATTATCTCTAGTGAATCTTGGGTTATTGTGTTTAATTCGTTTTCAATATTTTTTAATTCATTTATAGATTTAGAAATTCTAATTTTGTTTTTTATGCATTCAATAAATTTTGCTTTTTCTTTAAAAGACGCAGTATAATTTTTGTCTAAATTTATTCCTGGAAAGCTTGGGATTAAATCAAACAGAGGGCTATCATTGCTTGTATAATCTTTAATGGCTTCTTTCAGTTTTTCGATTAATGTTGTTTTTAGATTTTCAATCTCATTTTCTTCTATTATTCCTTGATTGAGTTCATATGGTATCGCTCTTAACATTCGAATATCAAAAGGTAGTTGGTTTTCTTTTGCAAACATTAATATTGTTGAGCGAGGTCTTGCACAATGTCGTATTCCAAGCTCATAAAAAACATTTGGGTTTTGATTTGAAACATCAGCTATAACTATCTCGGAAAGAAGTAATCTTTCATACATTGGTGTATGAATTATTCCGCCCATTCTCTCTTCATCCGCTCTAATAACTTCCAAGCCTAGACTCTGAATGGCTGGCTTTATCGCTTGTTCATAGATCCTATCAAAATCAATTTCAATTTTATTTTCGAAATCTCTTTTTTTACCAAAAGGCATTGCTACAAATACTAATGCTGATAACAAAGGTTTGCCCCTATCTTTATTCTGTTTGTCAATTCCTAATCATTAAATAATTATAAGCCCAAATATGGATAGAGGGAATTAAAATTAAGCTTTTTTAATAAATATATATTAATAATGCATAAAAGTTTAACAGAATTTATCTGAGATATCTCTCGTTTAATGTTTTGATTACTTATAAATATAAAAATCGAGGAAATCGATAAAAAGTAATCTAGTAGTTGTTTTTATATCAAATCGTTGATTAGTTGTTTGCTTTTTTCATACACTTCTGGCATTAAGTGAGCATAAGTGTTCATAGTGATTTCAAAAGATGAATGCCCCATCTGTCTCTGAATATATTTGACGTTCATATCTTTTTCAAGAAGTAAGCTTGCATATGTATGTCTTAAATCATGGAATCTTACTTTGCTAATTCCAGTATCTTCAAATAATTTATTAAATCTTCTTTTTATCATATTGTCAGCATCCATAAAATCACCTGTCTCATTAGGGAAAACAAGCTCTTTTTCACTAAGAGGACAAAACTTCTTCCATTCTTTTAGTTGTTGAATCACAAAGCGAGGCATATATATAGTCCTTTTGGAAAAACCAGTTTTAGGCTCCGCTAATGTTCCTTTATAAAGAGATTTATTTACTTTGATTTGGTTTTGCTTGAAATCAACACAATCCCAAGTTAAACCCAGTATTTCACCTCTTCTCATACCACTGTAAATAGCAGTAAGAAGTAATGGATAGAAGTCTGGATAAGTTTTTTCAGCCTCTTCTAACAATATTTTTATTTGTTCTTTTGTTAGAAATTTCATTTCATCTTTAGAAACTTTTAAACGTTTTATCCTTTGAACAGGATTCATAACTCCATAGCCACTATTAATTGCCCAATTAAAAACAGTTCCCATAGTAGTAAGAAGATGATTTATAGACTTAGGAGATAATCCTTCTTTTATCTTCTCTTTGATAAAACCTTGAATAACTAATTGTTCAACATCAATAAATTTTATGTCTCTAAAATAAGGTTTGATGTGTTTTTCAAAGTGGTTTTTATATCCTTTTGCAGTAGAAGGTTTTAAGTTTACATCAGCATATAACTCTTGAAACTTATCTATAATCTCTCTGAACTTTATAGTTTTACTAAGGTTAAAATCTTTTGCTAAATTGTACTTATTTCTTGCTTCAGCTTCTGCCCTTTCAGCTTCGGGCTTCGTTCTGAAACCCGATTTCTGATGTCGCTTTTTAAAAATGTCATAGAAGTCATAATACCAACTAGATAAAACTCTTTCGCCTTGTTTATTCTTGTAGAATCTTCTTTTAATAGTCATTGGATTCATTTCCTTTCTTTACTAAAGAAAGTATTTGCTCTTCCGACATTTTTATTCTTCTACCAATCTTAAAGCATTGAAGATTTCCTTGCCATTTCATGTTATATAAAGTTCCGATGGGTATATCTAAAATCATAGAAACTTCTGCTAGACCGTATAATTTGGGTAGTTTTTCTTTTATGTTCATTTTTTGTTCCTTATCTATATAAAATTTGCTTATTACATTATTACAAAATGGTATTAGGCCCCAAAGATAATGCTAGATTCACTTTGGGGCGTAATAACTAAGAATTACAAATGATTACTTGCCCTTAATTCATCTGCAGACATAGCGTAAAGACCTCCAAGACATCTTAATTCTTCCATATCTGTTATATCAAGACAGGTTGATTCTTTTGGCTTATTTGAATCGTCAAATCTTACAGATTGAGCTTTTACGAACCTTTTGTCTCCTTTTAGATAAGAGTTGAAAGAAATTCGATCAATTTTTCTATCGTTATCAAATTTAAAATATTGATTATGAGCTGTTAACAATGTATCTTTATGAAACGCAATTAGTGTTCTTCCATCCTTTGTCTTATCGGCTCCAATTATTTTATAATGTGTGCCTTGAACTATAGCTTTATTGTTTTTAAGGACTATTAGATCATTTAAAAGTCTATCCACAGGAGTTGGAATTGCTTTATATTTTTCTGCAATACTTTTTGTATATTCAATAACCCCTGAATGTAATGATGTTATTTCAACGCCAGAAATTTTTTCAAGCAATTTAACGCCAGTGTAAGCATAAGCAATGTTACTTATTATTCTTGATTCAATTTTGTCAAAATTTGCCTCAATGGATTCGTATAATTGTTGATGAAGGATTAGTACATCTTCTTCTGTATATTTTAATAATTCAGGTAGAATAAGAGATAATTCTTCTCTGTTTTTTACATGGTTATTAAGATAGTTAAAACGAGTCAAATCCAAGGAAGATTTAGTTAGAGAAAAGACATTCGTTCTATTTTGAAGTTCAGGTAATTCTGGTAGTGCGTAGTTAGTTGAAAATACAAGTTGACTACAGATTGGATTTGAATCGATGTTTTTTCCATAATCTTTTAACTTAGTTCGGCTCAAGCCATGAAAAGCACTTTTAATTAATGAATTGAAATTTGGAGAAGTTAAAACATAATCATGCACATCATCGGAGCAAACATTAATCCCGTTGAACGACGAAGCCATAAATTCATGACTTTTCGGAGTGGAATTACCTGCTGTTAAAAAGTTTGGTTTTAACCCAAAAATCGATAATCCATTTTGAACAAGAGTGCTTTTACCTGTTCCAGACAAACCACTTATTAATAAAGTTGGGGCTCCTATATTTTTAGTGAATAGTTCATAAAAAATCCCCATGCACATATGACCTGTAATTAAGAAAGCTTGAGTTGAATAGTCCCCCCAGCAATCATTCATGTTTGTCATAAATTCTGCTGCTATCTCTTTACTTGATTTTGTACTTGTATATAGCGTAGGTAACGGGAAAGTTAATTGATTGTCAACTTTTATAAGTATTTCATCTTTTGAAGTTTCTATATATGAGTCTTTGTTTTCCCAGTATATATTTCCTTTGTCGACTAATGCATTTTTGTATATGAATGTTTGTGGTTTTATAATTCCGGCATTCGAGTATAAGTATATTGTTTTATGGATTTTGGGCAATACAAAATTTCTAATAAATTCTTTAAACTCTTCCTCTTTTAAATTTGCAATAAAACTATTTTCTTTACTACTCAGAACTCTTTGGAATTCTTTGTAATCATTTTTAGCATTATCTTTTATTTCAATGTCTTTTAACGAACAACCTGTGTCATTCAATAGATCTACCACATAGTATGTTAGATTATTCATTCCACTTTTGTTGTTGAAAACTTTCACAATTTTTCTTGCCTTGGGAACAACAAAATTGGTAATCATTTGTACTTTTATTAGATCCTCACTGCTATCTTTTTTTGATTTAATATATTGAATCGAATATAGCTTATTCCAAAGTTCGATTAGAAATTTGTTTTGTTTGGGTTTTAAAAACTCATCATTTAAGTAGAGCATATGCGAGGATAAAAAATTTTGTGATAATAAAATTTGTTTATTTTGATTCATTAGATCTTCTATTGTCTTTAACCCATGTTCTAATGGTGTTTTAACTGCCAATTTTTCTGTATTATTGACATTTTTTGTTTGGTTGTTTTTCATCTTTAATTTCCTTTCCTATTTATTTTTTTTAGTACAATTAATGCAAATATCAGTGCAAAGTGATGATATGTAGTCACAAGAGATTGGATAGCCAAATCTTTGTGCATTATCTATTTTCTTTTGAGTTTCTTCAAACGAATATTCTGGATAAGGGGCTGACAGTTCGTGGATTAGATCTTCACAAGATTCCATAGGTGTCAACGCACATATCATAGCGTGCCATTCTGGTTCTGAAAGTGTCTCGGCATTATCACGGCAATGTTTTAAAAAATTACAATTTTTAAAAAGAGCGTCAACGTTAACGTTCTTGAATTTTTTCGGTTTTCTGGTTTTTACTGATGAAATTTTAGATAAATTATTTTTATTTAAATAAGCTATCCATTTTATAGGTAATTTTGCAATTATAAAGTCTCCATTATCTTTGATCCCTTCGATAAATCTATAAAACCTGCCGTTAATTGAACTTGGTGAACACATAATATGTCCTTTGTTCTTTACGTCAACATCTTTACCTATTTTTCCAATCGGATTAACGATGCCTTCATTGCTAAAGATAAAATGTCTTCCACCCCTTGGTGTTTCTTGAGTAAGTGTTAAAGGAAGCGACCCTAATTCCTTTTCAAGTTCTTGTATTGTTAGAATGCCATTAAGATTTCTTTCTAAATCTACATCCGCATCAAGTACAATTAAGTTAGATAGTGAACAAGCAAGTCCGATATTAAGTTTTTGCTTTAAAAAATCCCGAACGTCTTGTCCTTTTGCAGCTGCTTTATAACCATTATAAGTTGCTGGTTGCTTGCTGTTATTCATGCAGGCAAACAGTGCAAATTGTTTTAAGTTTTCGATTATTTTTTGATTTGCTGCCATTTTATGTCTCCTTTTCTTTTAAATATATGTTGTATTGCAAGCCACGCATTGCCATTACGACAACACTTTAGCTTAGTACTATCTTGAAGAGTCGAACTTATTTCTTGAATACTAATTTAATTTTTAGTATAATTTTTTTTATAAATATTTTTTTGGGAGTTCGTCTCTCATTTTTTTTTTATAATTTTGTTTTTATGATGTGTTCATTCTTCGTCTCCTTTCATTTGTATTTTTATCATAATCAATAAAAATGTTATTGTAAACCTTGTGGGACTAGGGATTAGAGCATTTTTTGTAAAAGGCGACACTCCCTATTCTTTATATATCATTTTTTGAAAACTTTTTTCATTTGTTTATAAAAAAATGGGTATGATAGTCTGTTAGTAGATAATAACAAAACTTAATTTAGTAAAAAAATAGAGTAAATTTCCTCAAAATATAGCTTTACAAAAGTTAAACATGCCAATTTGGCATGTTATATCAGGGTTTATATTTATATCTTTTTTGTTTTTATTTAGGCTTCAATAGCTGTTGAAAATGTCGTAAAGATTGTTTCGGGAGTTTAAAGACCGTGTATAACTAGATATACAATACTATTGGATAGTAGTTTTCTTGTTATTAGTTATTTCACGTTTATCTGAAGGAAACGTTTTAATTTAATTAATATATTTAATTAAATAATCCATAAAAGAACCCCTGAGTTTATCAGAGGTTTTCTAGAATTTTTTTTTAAAAGTTGTATAAAATCTTGTTTATTAGTTTTTAAAATAGTCTTTACCGCAAGATGTTTTTTTAGTCATTGTACATTCATACAAATAGTCACTATAGCTGCATACATTATTGTCATTTGCTCTCAAGCATCGTTGAACTTTCATTGCTGCTTCACCTGAACAAGTATATTTTTTTGTCCATTGATCAACTATTAGTTGATTATTGTCGTTTCTAAACCAGTATAAGTAATAATCATATTCGTTTTGCAGATGTGATGGTAGTGTTTTTTTGTTACAGTAACTTGGGGATTTTTTTGCATAACTTGCTCTTAGTCTTTCATTTTCTTGGCTTTGTTGTTCTTCTTTTAGTCTTTGAGCCTTAACTTTTTCTAGGACTTCTTTATCCCAGTCGTCGTATTTTTCATTTTGTTGTTGTGGTTGCGTTGTTCCAGTTATTGTGTTTACGATTTCTAGCCCCGAGTTGATTGCATTAAATACGTCAAAAGCTTGTGTAGCCTGTATTGATAGTAGCATTAAGGCAAGAGTGATTAGTATTCTTTTCATATGTTTATCCTTTCCTTATTTAAGTGTACTTGCATAATAAAGTCCTATAACAATAAGACTTAATGAAATTGTTGCTGTAATAATTTCAATCCAATGGTTAAATTTTTCTAGTTTTTCGGCTTTTTCAGGATTAAGCTCTTTTTCTTTGCGTTGTTTTTCTTCTAGTTGTTCTATTTTTTCATCCATTTTTTTATCAAAGTTGTCAATATTCGTGCCAAATTTATCAATGCTTTCACTGATTTTTTCGGTTAATCCTCTTGGCTCAACAATTTTATGGCCTTTGGTAACATTACTTTTTAAACATAATGCCCATATTAAAATAAAAGGCCAAAAAGCTGGAATAAGATTAAGTAAGCAAATGGGCGTAATATGATTATGATCTTTATCATAAGCAATATTTGTCGGCAAAAAATAAAGATAAACAACAAATCCAGTCACAATAAATGCTAGTAAGCCCCACCAAAAAGTATATTGGTTTCCGACATAAATTGCGGTGATAATAGATAAAACAAAACCAATAGTATTAATGATCTTGAATATCATGCTTTCATGTTTTCTTTCATGCTCATTAGGGTCTTTAATTTTTTCAACTGCTTCGGTCTCAATTTTGTCTTTTATTCTTTCGAATTCTACTTCTGCACCCGCATCTTCAAGAATTTTTTTGATAATTAAAGCTTCTGATTTTTTAAGCTTGTCTATTATGATGCTTGGAGCTGAATCAACTATATTTTTTGATTCTTTAAAACCTAGACCAGTGAACTCTTTTATTTTCTTTAATACTGATATTTTGTCAGTACCAGCAGATGTTAAAATGACTGAAATTTCATCTAATAAATATTCACTACAATGCTCGCATTGAATTGCATCTGTTCTAATTTCTTCTCCACAGAATTTGCATTTAGTCGTATTTGACATATTTCATTCTCCTATTAGGTAAATTATATAACGTTATTGCAAAATTGTACAACTATAAATATCTATCATCATTGATTTATGGCTATAAAATGTGGAATATATTCGACTGCTTGTGCAAGAGTTATATTTTAAAATTCTTTAATGGGTATTCGAAAAATACAAAATGAAATAGGTAGACGATTACGGTCTTTGCGTTTAGATAAAGATCTTTCTCAAGAAGAGTTAGCATATAGTGTTAAAATCTCTCGTGATCACTTGTCAAATATTGAATGTGGTAAACATCCAATAAATATTAAAACTTTGTATAAGTTGGCTGAGTTTTTTGAGGTTGATTTAAAGTATTTCTTATAAATTACGAATGATACACAATATCAATCTGTATCATTGTGTAAATTGCCTCCAATTATTTACCTGATTATCTTTGGGTTTAACCTTGAAAACTCTTTATTTAAAGGGGTTACAAGTGATAATACATAATTTATAATATTAATATATTATGTATCATTCAGATAGGAGGTAATATTATGGAATTCGTTCAGCCGATTAGAGATAAAAAGCAAATAGATACAATCAAGAAGCTTCTAAGACAAAATAGCTTAAGAGACTTTTGTTTATTCACTTTAGGAATTAATTCTGGATTAAGAATAAGTGACCTGCTTCAACTAAAAGTATCGGATATTTTAGATGGCAATAGAATAAAAGACAGAATTATCATTAGAGAGATAAAAACTAATAAAAGTAAAGATTTTCCCGTTTCGGAAAATACTAAATCGGCATTAAAAGATTATTTGAAGTCAAGAAAAATCATTGATGTTAATGAGCCATTATTTATTTCAAGAAAGAATAATGGCTTTTTATTACGCCAACAAGCATACCGTATAATAAATGATGTTGCTAAATCAGTAGGTATAAAAGAGAAAATAGGAACTCATACTTTGAGAAAAACTTTTGGTTATCATGCATATAATAGTGGATATGATATTACTATAATTCAAAAATTGTTTAATCATTCCAGCCCCAGTATAACTTTACGTTATATTGGTATTACTCAAGATGAATTGGATGATGTGTATTTAAGCTTAGATTTGTAAATATTTACCTATGGTATAATGACTTTGGAGTGAAATATGGCACAAGATAAGTCAAATATATTTAAACTAGATAAAAAAGAGTTCAAAGAATATGAAAAAGCACCTTTCAATGATTGTTTTAAAAGTATTGAACTATTTGGAGTCGCATTAAAAAATGATATTGAAACAAAAGAAACCCCTCATGTTTTGCTTTTAGACGCTGATTATGGAATGGGAAAAACTTTTTTTGTCACTAGATTTACTCAATATCTGAGAAATAATAAAATAGACACAATATATTTTAGTGCTTGGGATAATGACTATATGCCAGAGGCTTTTATTTCTTTTACAAAGGAAATTATTGGCTACATAAATAAAAAGTATAAAGCTTCTAAATGGAAGACAGATGTTTTGAATTTGTTTTCGAAAATTGAAGATGTTGTAAGTGCCACATCGATTAGCTTTTGTGACGTGCAAATTTCTTCCGCTGAGTTGATAAAAGCCTTTAAAAAAGAAACTGACCCGATAATTGAATTTAAAAAGGAACTAAAAAAATTTATAAAAAAAATTCCAAATAATAAGTTGGTGATTATTGTTGATGAATTAGATAGATGCCGTCCCGATTATGCAATGAAAATTCTTGAGTGTATTAAACATTTTTTTGATATTGAAGGATTATTTATCGTTATTCCTACTAACAAAGAAGCTTTACACGATTCAACTACGGCTTTATTTGGAATTGATAAAAAAACTATTCATAAAGAATGTTATTTTAAAAAATTTTTTAACGATGAAAGAAAACTAAAAGCACCTACCGTAAAAGATTATGAATACATCCTAAAGCAATATATCAACAAGGATAAACTTAAAATTGCTATTGATAGAAAGTTGATAAATGAAGATGGTGATAATTTTAATAGTATAAATACATTACTGTTGTCATTGGCAAAATACGCACACAATGCAAATTTAAGTATTCGCGATACAAAAGATATAGCTAATGAAACTACAAGAATTTGTTGTCACTTTTATGAACCAGTTAGGACTGAATGGTTATCTTGTTTAATGGCATACAAATATAAAGATAAAAATTATCCGTTTACATATCCCCTACCAGCAGATCATTGCTTTTATGAGGAGAACCGAAGTTCTCAAAATCAGAAAAAAATTCTTTTAATGCTTAATATTTATAAATCATGTTTTACTAAACTAAAGCATTTAACAAATTATAATTTTGGTTCATATGATACTTTTTATTCGCGGAGCCTTGTTGGACTTAAGGAATGTCAACGTGATTTGACAACTTATGGTGAAGCAAGTTTGTGCTTGGAGAATAAAGAAAAGCTAGCGTTGGAGTTGTCTGCTAAATATCCTGATAATAATGATGTACAAGAAAATGTAGTTATTATCAGAAATGGAATAAAAGAGCAAAGGGCTGAAATTACAAATTATCAGAATAAATTTGGTTCTGATGAGGAGGATGAGTCAAGAAAAAGCAAATATGAGAGTATTGTATTCAGTCCAGAGAATCTTTATTTAGAAGAATAGCTTTTATTAGCTTGTTCTATAAGCTTTTTAAGATGGACTGTTGTTTCATTTGTTATAGTCGGATTTATTACAAATTTTTTGAAGTAAGGAAATGTTTTAATTATCTCTTGAGCTTGATAGACGCTATTAGCTGATATTTTTACTTCAATATTTCCTCCTCTTATAGTTGGTGTAATAATTGCCTTGTAAGTTTTCATTATAATATTTCCTTTATTGTCATCTATTAGAAATTAAAATAAACTAAGTTGAGATGAGTCGCCGTATTTCTTGGCTTTTTCAAGTTTTATTGAAACAGGAATTTCTAAAGAACTCTTTTGTTGTTCTAATTTGCTTTGAATATTATTTATAAAGAAAAGAGGCGTATATAACGCCTCTTGAATTTCCAAACTTAATGTATTGCCTTTTATAACCTTTGCTGGGATTCCCAGTAGTGAAAGCTGTATGTACGTCATCTTATAGCATAAGTCATCAATATCCATTGCTTCGACATAGATTTTATTTTGATAATTAATTCCCTTTTCTTTCAGTGTTTCAGCAAAAGCTATAATCATTCCGCCTGCACCACTACATGGTTCTGAAACGGTTATAATATTTTTATCTTTTAAGTTTTCCAAGTTGATAAGCTGAATTTCTGCCATCATTTTAGATACATGATAAGGAGTGAAGAACTGTCCTTTATAATTATTTCCCATATCATTGCTCATAAATATTTGACCTAAGAAGTCTTGAAAATTTTCGCTTAATGCGGAGATTACAATAGCTAACATCTTGCTAAATATTTGTACTTCTTCTTTTGTATAATTGTGTGATATGTTTAAATATTTTTCTTCTATCTTTGGACTTTTATAAAATGGTTGAACTAATGAATATGTACTTAATGAAAGAAAATCACTAAATTTTGTCACTATGTTCTTAGAATGATCAATTTGTTCAAGTTTTTTATTGAATTCCTTTAAATAGTCCAATTTTTTAACCTTTTTAATTATTTTTGTTCTAGAGAATACTGTGTAATCCCTGTTGAACTTTTATAAATTTATAAATATTTATATATTAAAGTTCTTTTTCTATTGTCAAGCCCCCAGTTTTTGGTCCAAGTTTAAAGTTAGTATCTTAGCTTTAGGTGCTGGTGGTCTGTAGCCTAAAGAACTATGAGGTCTGACTTGA
>JAEZOG010000179.1 GCA_023414155.1 Cyanobacteria bacterium OH_CFB_184
GGCATGAATTTGGAACCACAACAGGTAGAGCAAGAAGATGCGGATGGTTTGATGCGGTTTTATCAAGATATGCAGTACTTGTAAGCGGGTTAACAACAATGGCAATAACCAAAATTGATGTTTTCAACGACTTTGATGAATTAAAAGTTTGCGTTGCATATAAAGATAAAAGAAACGGGCAAATATACAAAGATTACCCAACAAACATCAATACTCATAACTATCTAGAGCCTGTATATGAGACATTTGCAGGTTGGAAATCTGATATCTCAGGAGCAAAAGAGTTAAAAGATTTACCTGAAAATGCAATAAAATATCTAAACAGATTAGAAGAATTAATAGAAATCCCTATAACCATTATAAGTATTGGTCCAGACAGGGAACAAACTATTATATTAGATAACCCGTTTTTACAATAATAAAAACCAAAAACGCTTCTTAACTAACAAGAAGCGTTTTTTTATTTAATATAATAAGTTTTTTTTAAAAAAGTAATTGACGTATAATTATGTTCTTGGTAATTTATAATTATAGACAAACAAATCTGGTGTGCGTCCATAGCTCAGCTGGTAGAGCACTCCCCTTTTAAGGGATAGGTCCTGCGTTCGAATCGCAGTGGACGCACCATTTTAAAAAGAGGCGTTAAGCCTCTTTTTTTATGCGTTCTTAAACCTATATGGGTTTTTTGAGTACTTTTTAAAGGAACGTAACAAAAAAAGAATAAAAGATTGTAAGAAAAAAATTCTTATGCAAAGATAATTAAAAATGAGGAAAATAGGGCGAAATTCCCTTACTGGGCCGCAACCGTATAGTCGGAAAACTCCACTAATGCTTTAATATGCGGAAAAACCAGTTAAAGCAAACAATGAGTTTACTATCCTTGCGTGCCCTGTCATACAAGGATTTTTTAATGGCACAAAATATTACAGGACTAACCACAAGAACAGGGTCGTGCCCGCATGGCTTACCAATAGGGGCGTGCCCGATTTGTAATGGTTCTGGAGGTGGCGGCAGCTCTTCCAAATCTATTGAAAGAACTAAAGCACCTGGGGAAATGTCATGGTCGCAATGTTTTGCCGCCGGTCAATTAATGAAACAGGCTGAAGCAAGGGCTCAAGAGAGAATGAATTCACCATTGTTCAATATCAACATTTCTCAAAAAGTTCAACAAAACATTACAAACTATATAATAACTACTCAACAGCTTATTTTAACGATTAAAAACTCTGTTCCTCCGTCGATCGCAAAGGTTATCGACATATTAGATAAAGCAGTTTTATCTCCATTGTTAAACATTATCGACAAAATACCAAAACTTATGCAATCAGTACAGAAACTGATGGAAAACTGTCAAAAAATACTTCAGAGCGTGAATGAAAAATTAACTGCTTTATTTGGAGAAATAAAAAACTTTGCAGAGAAAAAAATATCTAAATTTTTAAAAGATTCTAAAAAGAAATTATTTGGCATCCTAAACCTCTTCAACACTAATGAAGATGAAATAAATGACAAAGAGTTTTTAGAGGTATTTTCCAGTAAAAAAGACTAATTAAAAAAGAAAAGAAAAGAAAAAGATGAGCAGCATAACAAAAATTAAACCTATTGACGTTACGAATCAAAACAAAAAAAATAAAAAAGAGATTCCTCAGACTCTCCAAGGAGTACTTTTAACAAAATCGCGAGAAGAAAACAGCTTCAACCCAAATTCCAGCTTGATTATTTTGTCGCCTCAAGATACTCTATCTCGTTTTGAACAAAACAAAGAAGCAGTCAAATCATTTGACATTAAAAAAGCTCTGACTCCTCTTGCAGTGGGGACAGTTGCCTTATTTGGAGCAACAGCAGGAATGAGCTTTTTGCTTCACAAAAGTGCCAAAACAACATTAAAAAGTACTCCAATTGAACAACTTCCTGATCTTGCGCTAAATATGAACATAAGACAAGAGCCTCAATTTGCCACCTATATGATGCTGCGAAATCCAAATGTAAAAACGATAATGGGAGCTATTGGAGTTTTTACAATGAGTGGCATAACGTTGATTTCTAAAAATTTTGTAGACGGACTCAAAGAAATTTGGTTAAAAAAACAAGAATCCGATATCCAAAGAGACCTGCAAGAAAATCTAATAGAGACTGAAACAAAGGTTTTTGCAGGCAAACTTCAACTCGAGCGAAACCTGCTTACAGAGACTGCCCAGTACTTTGATGCTGTTTTCAACAAGGAAGAAAAAGAACACTCTTCTATTCATAAGATTTCAAAGACATTTAAAAGCATAAGCAGCTTTTACGGTAATTTGAAAAAGAAAACAGATAACGAAAGTAAAAATAAATTCATCTACGGAGCAACTCTCTTATGGACAGGGTTTAGCGGTATTATTCTTGGCAAGGTCACTTTTAAAAATCTGAAAATCACATCTGAAATAATAAATAAATACACTAACGATATTGCCGAAAATTCAATCGACTTTATTAAAAAAATTGCAGAAAATAAAAACCCAACAGACCTGTGTAAAATCGAACAACTTTTTGAAACTATCTGCGCAACACCAAAGTTCATAAAAGAAACGTTAAGTAAAATGAACGTTTCAGAAGAAGAAATCAACAGAGTCCTCTCGAACGTTGAAGAAGCAAAACAACGAATATTTTCTGATGCTCCTGTTGCTCTTGGTGGAGTTCCAAAAAAAATACAATATTATTGTTACCTGGATGAAGATAGAGGCCACCTTTATAACTGGATAACTCATCCGGAAAATAAATTTATGAAATACTTATTTCTCGCGTTTACAAGCATAAGCGCAACGGGCTATTTAGCTAAGCAGTCAATCGATGCCCTAAAAAACATCGCAGTTAGTAAAGAAAATTCAAATACAGAGCTTAGTCTTCAAAAACGACTAATAGAAGTTGAATTAAAAAACTTTGAATCTAAGAAAAATAATGCCATAAATCCTTTAATAGAAGAATTTAACAAGAGATTAAAAGAAAAAGGAAAAAATGAAGAATTAAAAAACATGGCAGACAACATTCTTTTAGAAATTAAAAATGGAGCGCCATATGTATATTCATAAAGGAAATGTAAAAACCAATAATACCTTTTATCTGGTTAACCAACTTGGACAAAAGGCCGGCTTGCCTGACAAAAATAGAAATTACTCTTTGTTTAATCAAGATGTGGTTCAATCTCTTGTAAACAAAAAAGAAGAATCTCTACCATATATTTCTGACTTTTTAAAAACAACAAAAGATGAAAAGCAAATTTCAGAAGCTCTATAC
>JAEZOG010000012.1 GCA_023414155.1 Cyanobacteria bacterium OH_CFB_184
GGGCAAAGTCATGAAAAAGGGATCTTTAAGGGACTTATGTGTTTATAATAGCTTCGCATAAATTAATTTTCTTGGATTATAGTTTGCTCAATAAGTATGGCAAAAAATTGGAGACTATAAATAAAAAACGACCATTTAAAATTAATTGATTTATAAGGTAAAAACGGTTATTTTTAGCTTTATGATTTTATAAAAAAGAAATTATAATTTTAGGTTTCGTTATATGTAAAAAAATATTAAAAATCAGAATACTTCGCCGAATGTGGTATTATTTTAAAATGTGCTTTATAAAAATAATTAGGAGAATAAAGTGTCTTTATCTTGTGGACCTTATACATTTGAGAATGAAAGCGATGTTGAACAAAAATTTATATATAAATTACTAATAGACGAAGAACCAATTGGATTGGGGTATAACGATTCTGACATCTATACAAAAAGTAAACTGGTTGGCTACAATATTGGTAAAGGCAAACAAAAATATTATTATCCAGATTATCTTATCTCCATGAGGGGATTTCCTCTGATGGTAATTGAAGCAAAGGCTCCTAATGAAGAATTAAACCTTGCTTATGCCGAAGCAAGGTTATATGCGGCAGAAATAAATGCAAAACATCCGCATAACATAGTTGTATGTGAAAAAATAATTGTCAGTAACGGTGTTGAAACTTGGGCTGGTTTTACAGATAGGGATACTCCCGAATATAAGTTGCGTTTTGATGAATTTTGTACTGAAAATGAGGCATTCGTAAATTTTATTAATTTTTGCTCAAAGAAAGAATTGACTAAAAAGGCAAACGAGCCATACATAAAAGCCAGAGGTAAATCAACTTTTATCACGCCAGTTTCTGAATTAGGCGGGGCAAGAGCTCAAGATGAGGAAATGTTGGAAAACTCGTTTGGAAGAGCTTTGGTTTTTGAAAATAATACGATATTTGATCCACAAACCGAAGAAGATAAAGTTCAAATAGTGAAAAATGCTTATATTCCTTCCTTAAAAAGAGAGCAGCATGTCGATCCAATTTATAAACAAATAAAGAACTTTAAGCGTCCGAGTTTTATAAATACTACTTTGATATCAACAGATAAGCCAGTAGAGCTTTTGCAAAAATTGAATGAAAATATCAATTCAAAAACTATTTCACATTCATTGATGCTATTAATTGGAAATAGAGGTAGTGGAAAAACCACTTTTATCCGTTATTTTAAAGAAATTGTCTTGCAGAATAAAAATACGGATTTATCTGACAAGTGTAGCTGGATATTTTTGAATATGAACTCAGCGCCTGTTAATGCAAATGAAATTTATAATTGGACAAAAGACATTGTAGTTTCTACCATAAAAAAGTTATATCCCAAAATTGATATAAATCTGTTATTTAAAGATGAAATAGACGAATTTAGAGAGACTTTAGGACAATATATAATAAATGATCAAAATACTTATAATAAAGAAGTTTTTAATTTAGTTAAAGATTGCCTTCAAGATAAAGAATGCTCTATAAAAGCTTATTTAAGATATTTAAATGAAGTAGAGAACAAAATACCAATAATAGTTTTAGATAATTGTGATAAACGAAACAAAGAAGAGCAATTATTAATGTTTCAAGTGGCTCAATGGATAAAAGACAACTATAATTTAATTGTAATTTTGCCAATGCGTGATAGTACCTATGATAATTATAAAAATGAACCACCTTTGGATACTGTAGTTAAAGATCTCGTATTTAGAATTGATCCGGCAGACTTATTAAAAGTACTGCAAGCAAGATTAGAGTACTTATGCAGACTCAAGGGTGGCGACTCTGATTCCTATGATCTTCGAAATGGTTTTAGAGTGAAGATTACAAAAGATGAACAGGTTGAATATTTTAGAAGCATTTTAATGTCGATTAGAAATGACAACTGGGCAAAAACAATTTTTTATCAACTTTCAAATAAAGATACAAGATATGGAATTCAATTGTTTGAGGATCTTTGTAAAAGTGGTCATATAAACAGCGAAGAAATATTTAAGGTCAGAACTTTGGGTGAAAATTACAAGTTACCCAATTATAAAATAATGAATGCTTTATTGAGAAAAAATAGAAAATATTTTAACGAAGATAAATCAAATTTTGCCAATTTATTTTCATCGAATTACAATGATGATTTTCCTGATCCATTTGTAAGAATTGATATTCTGTCTTGGTTAAAAGAGCATAGAACAGCGGAAGGCCCCAATAAAGTTATTGGCTATCATAAGGTTAGCAGCATAATAAAGGACTTACAGTCACTTGGACATAATGAAAAAGTTATATTTAGAGAGACAAATAAACTTGTTGAAAAAGGCTTAATCCTTTCAGAAAGCCAGTTATCTACAGTAACTCAGAATGATTTAATAAAATTATCTTTATCTGGTTCTTTGCATTTGGGCTTATTAAAGAATGTAAGTTACTTAGGTGCCTGTGCAGAGGCTGTAATTTATAAAAATTCTGCTACTATAAAAAACATAGCTAGTCGTATTGCTAATTCTAATTATTTAAATAAATCTAACTTAATCGCCACAGCAAAAGACATGTTAGTATATTTACAAGAATATAAAGATGAATTCATGTCATATCCACAAGCCTCATTGAAAGATAATGGATTAATTTCTTTTTATGATTTAAATGATTCTATCGAAAGTTTGTCAAATGTATTAGAATTCAATGAAAATAGTTCTCTTGAAAATAATAAAATGATTGACGAACTTTTTGGATCAGAAGTGCTTTGCGAGATAAAATCAAAAGAAAATAATAGCTTGTTATGTGTCTTTAATAATAATGTAAGAGGTTTTTTGGCTAATACGGAAAACAGGTATAATTTAGCAAGTGATATATATAATTCATTAAGTAAAGGTGACTTAATAATTTGTAAAGTACTTGAATTCGATGATAAACATAATAGTTATAAATTAGAATTTGTTGAATCTTAATAATCTAAATTTATTAAAATGAATACTTTTGGCAATATTATTTGGCTTGATTATCTTCCCATAAGGATATAAAATGAAAATAATCCTTTTTTCTTTATACAAAAGGATTTAAGGCACATAAAACAGGTACATCATTAATTTGATTACCTGTATTGTCACGCAGAAAATCAGATAGGAGGCACAGATGACAACGTATTCATATTTAAGAGTAAGTACAATAGACCAAGATACGGAAAAGAACAAACTTGAGGTACTCAAGTTTGCGCATTCCCTCAGGTTAGGGAATGTGGAATTCATAGAAGAAAAAATAACTGGGAAAATGAACTTTAAGCACAGGGAATTGGGAGCATTGATCAATAAACTAAAAGAAGGCGACGTGTTAATAGTCCCTGAGCTTTCAAGACTGGCAAGGTCAGTTAGTCAAATACTTGAGATCATTAATATATCAAAAGAACAGGGCTTTACCATATATTCACTTAAAGAAAACTTTAATACCAATGATAAAAGTATAACTTCTGTTATTACTTCGACCATATTTGCCCTTGTAGCACAGCTTGAAAGAGATTTAATAAGCTTAAGAACAAAAGAAGCACTTCAATCAAGAAAAGCTAAAGGTTTACCATTAGGAAGACCCAAAGGAAAGAAAGGTAAGTCAAAGCTTGATCCATATAAAGAGTCAATAAAATACCTCAATGAATTACGAGTACCAAAGATAGAAATCGCTAAAAAATTCAACACTACGGTACCTAATTTATATAACTACCTTAAAACGATTAGCC
>JAEZOG010000286.1 GCA_023414155.1 Cyanobacteria bacterium OH_CFB_184
GCATTACCTGCAACTACTGAACCAATGATACCTTCTGCTGCAATTCTAGACATTTTTTTGTCGGCAGAAGCCATACCTTTTTGTCTTAATAGCTCAGAAGCTTTTTCCATATCGCCTTCAGCTTCGATAAGAGCGTTTTTAGCATCCATAATGCCTGCGCCTGTTTTTTCTCTTAGTTCTTTTACTTGAGAAGCAGTTATATTCATTTTAAGTTATCCTTTCATCTATTAGTTGACTGTATTATCTTTGAATATTACGATTAATCGTTATTCTTCAATTACAACTTCAACTGTTTCAGATACTACAACTTCCTCAACAACTTCAACACCTGCATCTTCAGCTTTTATAGCTTCGATTTTTACAGTTTGAGTTGCTTTGTTTTCTCTTAATTGTTTACCTTCTAAAATTGCATCAGCAAGTTTTGAAGCGATAAGTCTAATTGATCTTATAGCATCATCGTTTCCTGGAATGATGTAGTCAATTCCATCAGGATTAGCGTTAGTATCAGCCAAACAAACAACAGGAAGATTTAATTTATTAGCTTCCGCGATAGCGATAGCTTCTTTTTTCTGATCTACGATAAATAATAAATCAGGCATTCCTCTCATTTCTTTGATACCGCCTAAAGTTTTGCTTAATTTAGAAAGTTTTCTCATTATTTGAGCAACTTCTTTTTTAGGTAATTTTTCAATGTGACCTGAAGCAACAAATTCTTCAAGTTCTCTTAATTTATTAACTCTGCCTCTGATAGTTTCAAAGTTAGTAAGCATACCGCCTAACCATCTTCTGTTGATGTAGTATGCACCAGCTCTTTGAGCTTCTTGAGCAACTACTTCAGATGCTTGTTTTTTTGTTCCTACAAATACTACGTTTTTGCCTTTAGCTGCATATTCTCTAACGATAGCGTAAGCTTCATCTAATTTTTGAGTTGTTTTTCTTAAATCTACTACGTAGATACCATTTCTTGCACCATAAATATATGGTTTCATTTTTGGGTTCCAACGTTGTGTTTGGTGTCCAAAGTGTACACCTGCGTCTAGCAATTCGATCATTGATGCTACTGGCATCTTTCTTCTCCTTATTTTGTTATAAACATGTGATTTTTAGTTCTCCCATCTCTGTTGAGACTAAGTATTTATGCCTTGTCGCGCTTGACTTTAGCATATTTACCTATCGGACTTCTTCAAATCACCCATATATCTTATTACAAACATAAAAAAGTTTAAACATTTTCTTAATAAAAATATAGCTTAATATCCTTTTTAGAACATTTACAGATTTAGATGTTAAAATAGACGTAAGTCGCGCGCAAAAAAAGTTCATTTTTATATGTTAAAAAACAAACTTATCCCCTTAATACTGGCTGTAGCTATATTCTCATTAAAAGCTTTAGCTATAGACTCAAATTTTAAAAACTCTCTTGATGAAATTTCAATTAAAAAAACATCGGGGAACTCTTATTCTGTCAATTTTTTATTCAGCAAAGAGTACACTGAGCCCTTATCACTCCAGAAAAAAACAAAAAACACTTATTCTATAATTTTGCCCGAAACTAAGCTGTCTTCAAAAACGGTAAAAGTTTTAAACCAAGAATCAAGCGAAGCTATAAAGCTTGAAATTAAAGAGTTACCGTACTTGGATGAAACAATTAATAATGGCTATGTAAAAGTAATTGCTACGGTGAAAGATAATGTAAAGCTGAACATTTCTACAGATGTAAAGCAAAATACAGCTAAAAATCAAACAAAACCTTCGCCAAAAGCAGAAGCGCCCAAAACACTGCCGTCAAAACCTAATGACACAAAACAAAAACCTGTTGCGCCTGCTATAGAAGAAAAACCTACTCCTCAAGAGCCTAAAGTTGACGCTGTTGACAGTAAAAATACGACAAAAGAAGACCTTGAAATTATGAGAGGGATAAATTCTGTAGGGGGATTAGAGCAAGAACCAATCAAAGAACCGGAAGCAAAATCTCCGATTAATAAAGATTATCTTGATATTATGATGAAAATCTCGCTCGGATTATTTATCATTCTTTTGGTTTTAAGATTTTTATACAAAAAATACAAGCTCAATCAACAAGAAGCCTTGGCTCGAGAAGAATTGAAAATAAACTACAGAAAAAACCTTCAAGAAGAAAACGAAGAACCCTCTGAAGATAATCTTAGCACAATATACCCTTCTCAAGCTGCCACAAGTGAATTTCAACAACAAGTTGAAACCTTATCAAAAGAACAACAAAAAACGCCTCAGCAAAAACAAGAACAGACACCTATCAAGACTGTTTCTCAAGTAAAACCAGCTGAAGAAGATGAATATATCGATGAAAACTTTGACTTTGAGATAGTAGAAGACCCAAATGAAATAGATGATACTTATACCCCAAAACTGATTTCAAAAGCGCAAATAGATAGTAAAAGAGGACTGTATCTTATCCAATATGATGGTCAGGTTTCCCTTATTGGGTATGTCAAAGATGAGATTTTCGTTATAAAAAAATTCGACAAAATATTTAAGCCAAATCTTCAAATAAGAATGAATGAAAGAAAAGAAAACTGCATAAACTATCTTGTAAGAGTCGATGGCTACAAGGCACTGATACAAGTAACCAGAGATGATATGAAAGTTGTTGTTGAGTTTTAAATATGAATAAATTTTTAGTTTTTTCATTGTTATTATTTACCCTATTTACATCAGGATGCTCCAGAGTTAAAGAAGATAATGTGATAAAATTCTCTAGCTGGGGTTCTCAAAGTGAAGTGGTAGTTTTAAAAGAGTTATTAAAAGAGTTTGAAACAGAAAATCCTGAGATCAAAGTCGAATTTATTCACATACCTCAAAACTATTTTCAGAAACTGCACCTATTGTT
>JAEZOG010000089.1 GCA_023414155.1 Cyanobacteria bacterium OH_CFB_184
ACAGTAATCTATGTATTCTTTTTCGATTTCTTCTCTTTTATGTTTTAACCCTTCAATGATCTGATTGAATTCATTTCTCTTAAAGTCCATATTTGCAACAACAAGAGAGACAAAATATATTACTTTATTTTTCACTTCTTTAGGGTTTAAAGAAAGATCCTCAAGTTTTAATATATAATATGCTATCTGTTTTAGTTCATATATCAACAGTTCTTTAAGTGATGCAATTGAAGGATCATTTGAAAATGAGCTAGGTGTTTGTCCTAGTATGCAGGCTGGGTTATTGTAATTAAAAAATGCACTCATCTAATTTTCCTTTTCTTAAATCTAGTATGTTTAGTGTCGATTAGTTAGTTGTTTCATCTAATATGTCTTTAAAGTCTACTTCAGGATCTTGGCCTAGATATTTAACCCCGAATAATTCTTTTAAACCCTCTTTCATAGTCGGGCTCATTATCAACGGACAGCAAGTTCCTAGGTAGATGCTGTTTATCCCAAGATTTTTAAAATCCAAAATATGTGTGACTGTTTGAATACTGCATTGAGTCAGTATTGCAGTAAAATTCAATTTACTTATGTCGAAGTTTTTTTCAAATTCTGAAAGTATTTTGCAGGCAACAGAATATCCGTAATATGAATCTATATGCCAGATATTATTTTTCTGACTTGGATAAGAAAGCGATATCACAAAATAATCGTCAGGTATTATGTCGAATAATTTTTCTAAATATGGATTTTTATATGGGTAATGTTTTAATAAATCTATTAATATTACTCTTTTTATTTTTCCTGATTTTATGCCTTCAAATATTTCGTGCAATTTGTCAAGAATTTCTTCTTCATCAAATCCGACCGTTATTTTTCCATATTCGGCTTCTTTTTTAAATCCTGGTGATTCTTTTGCGGCTTGAATTATTTCGCTATAATCGCCATCTGGGATTTTAGAAGTTCCAAAAGAAAAATATTCATCTATTGTGTATATTCTTCCTCTTATTAAATTTTTACTTATTTGTGAATTTCGAGTAATCAGTATCGGACCGGGAAAGGACTCAAAGTCAATTAATGTGTCTGCTGTCGATTTTTGGAAATGTCCTACTAAATGAGGGTATTTGTCAGTTAATGGTGAAGTGTGAGCAAGTACCATTCCATTGTGAGTGTAAACATTAACTTCTTCATTTAATGTTGCATTCAGTATAGATTCCAGATCTTTAAAATGGTGCCCGCAAACTAAAATTGCAGGACCTATTTTGGTTCTGATACTGACTTCTTTTTTTATAAGATGCCCAAAAGTTTGTAGTATTATGTCTTTTAGTTTTTCTATTAACAAGAAACTTAATTTGCTGAATTCCATTACTTTTGAGAGCCATTTTTCATCTGCCATTGATGGGAAATTCGTAATGTTTAATAGTTTTATAACAGACATTTTTATGTCAACTTCATCAATATCATAATTGTCGATTTCAGTAAGGTAAAGACAAGAATTTTCAACAAGATTTATGATTATTTCATAAAGGTATTTTTTATTTTGAGAAAGTATTTTGTTTCTAAACAGACACTGTCTTTCGCCTTCATGTATCGCTGTTGAAAGTTCTGAAAATCCTGTTTGAAGATCATAATAAGGTTTTAAAGGCTGTGCATTGATGTTTTTTGTTTTACATTCTTCCAGATAATATTTTTCAATATTTTCTTTTATTTCTTTTATTTCTGTAATTAATTTATGAATCTCGTTTCTTTTGAAATCAATATGAGCGCCGATTATGCTGATTAAGTAGATTACTCTATCTCGATAAACTTTAATGTCGGCTTCTATTTCTGATAACTTGACTGCATAGTAGCAGATTTGTTTCATTTCATAAAACAACAGCTCTTTTAGAGATGGAATAGATGGGTCAATAGAAAATGGACAACTAGATTGTCCAAGTAAGCTATCGGGGTTATTAAAGTTAAAAAATATACTCATTTCCTATCCCTATTCTGCTTCTAAAAGTTTTTCTAATTCTCCGTTATTGTTTAGTTCCTCTAATGCATCGAGACCGCCGATTCTTTTGCCGTCTATTATTATTTGAGGCACGGTTACAACGCCGGTGATATTGTAATAATCACCAAGCTCTTTACGATAAGCGTCTTCGTTTTCTGTAATGTCAATTTCCTTGTAAGCAATTTGTTTGCTATCAAGAAGTTCTTTAGCCTTATGGCAAAATGGACAATAATTTACAGTATATATTTCAACTTTTTTCATAAAAAACACCGCCTATTGATAACTGTCATAATTATTATCTAAGCGCAGAGTTTTTTAATTACTCGTTCGTTTAATATTAAGTAGTAATCCTACTTATAATACGTTTAATCGTGTCTTTTTCTTCTTCCGGAAGTTCAAACTTTATATAGTCATTGAAGTATTCAATGGCATCTTCATTATCGCCTCTTGCCATGAATAAAACACCAAGTTTTTTATAAGAAGGATAAAATTCTGAGTTATGTGCGATAGCCTTTAAGTGGTTTGAAATTGCTTTATCAATATCATCATTAGCTTCATATGCAAGTGCAGTCTGATAATATATAATGTGGTTAGAGTCTATTAGGTCTAAAAGTTGTTCATAACAAGAGATTGCGCTGTTGTAATCTCCAAGTTCGAAATAAACGCTTCCAAGATCCCAATATGCATCTGAATTTTTAGGAGATTCATCAAGAATTTCACTTAATTCAGTCATTGCTGAGTCGTATCGATTATCTTCGATGTATATTCTTGCCAGTGTATGTTTTAATACAAGATTTTCAGGCATGAAGCTAACAGCATTTTCCAAAAGATTAATAGCGTCTTCAAGTCTTCTGTTTCTATAATACAAATCAGATAGATTTATGTATGTTTCCACCATTTTAGAGTTTAGAGATAATGCCTTTACGTATAGTTCTTCAGCTTTTTCATCTTGTCCTAATTTTGAATAACATAAGCCCATATTGTTATATATATACGGGTCATCTTCTGTTTTTTCAAGTGCATTTTCAAAATAGCTTATTGCTGTTTCATAATCTTGTTTTTTGAAACAATCCAGTGCACTTTTTGCATATTCGTTCATTTTATTTTCCATAATTTTATATTACAATAAAACACAAGAATATCAATAGAGGAGTTACTTATGGCAGGACATTCAAAGTGGTCTAAAGTTAAACATATCAAAGCTAAAGTTGATGCTCAAAGAGGAGCTGCTTTTCAAAAGTTTTCAAGAGAACTTATTGTTGCATCTAAAATGGGAGGACCAGATCCTGGGTCAAATTTTAGACTTAGAACTGCTATAGATAGAGCAAAAGCTTCAGGAATGCCTAATGACAACATCAAAAGAGCTATTGAAAAAGGTGCAGGTGGATCTGTTGCAGAAAATTATGAAGAATTGACCTATGAGGGCTACGGTGCAGGTGGGGTTGCTATTTTTATTGAAGCAATGACCGATAACCGTAACAGAACAGCAGGTGATATAAGAAGTTACTTTACAAAATTCAACGGTAATCTTGGTGAAACAGGATGTGTGGGTTGGATGTTCAAACCTGTTGGTGTTATTACCTTTGACAAATCAATTGATTTTGATAGTTTATTTGAAGCTGCAATTGAAGCTAATGCAAGCGATGTCATTGACGAAGATGATGAATATAAAGTTATTACTACAGTTGAAGACTTTCAAGCTTGTTCAGAGACTCTTGAAAAAATGGGCTTTAAATCCCTTTCAGCTTCTTTAACAAGAATTCCGGAGAACTATGTTGACGTTACTGATGTTCAAACAGCAACCCAAATATTAAAGCTTATGGATAAACTCGAAGAACATGATGATGTTCAAAACGTATATTCAAACTTCGAAATCGATGATGAGATAATTGATCAAGTCAAACTATAAAGTGAAGTATGAATAAACATACATTGAACAAATAAGAAAGAAACTTGCTAACAGCCAGCAAACAGTTACAGGGTGCTGAGTAGCAATAATCTCATTGATGGTAAGTTTTTTTACTCGTGTTTCAGTGAAATTCTTCATAATATTATCTCCTATGCTAAGAATACATTTTTTTTCTCTGAAACAAATCACCTAAACACACTATAAATAAAAAGAAGAGGGCTCAAGTGATTTGAACCCTCTTCC
>JAEZOG010000091.1 GCA_023414155.1 Cyanobacteria bacterium OH_CFB_184
TTGCCGTTGGGAACGATTGCCCATGGGACAGTAAGAGACTTATCTCAATCTAAAAGACTTGGAAGAGACGGCTGGATTGAATTATCTTTCGATTACTTAGTCACGCCAGATGGGAGAGAAATTCCAATAGAAGGCAAAATGACAACCAAATTGCACCCAATGAAAGCTGTTGCAAAAACTGTTGCAACTGATACTGCTTATACTGTTGCAGGTGGCGTTATAGGTGGATTTACCGCATTAAACTTCTTAGGTATTGAAGCAGCAATAGCAAGCCAGGGTTACACTATAGCAGGTGGTGCGGCAATAGGTGCTGGAATCGGTCTTGGAATAAGCCTTGTAAGAAAAGGGAAAGATGTTTTAATTTCTCCCGGTGATGAGATCAAAGTCAAAATTTTAGACAACTTAAAACTGCCTGTACTATCTAGTGACTTTCTAAAACAAGAAGAATTATCATATGATGGCCTTGATGTTAAAATAACAAGTTTTGGAATAGAAAAAGATCCTTTTGGAGAGCTAAATACAATCATTTTAGGATTAGTAATCAAAAATCAATCGAAAAAGAACTTTTCAAGTTTTGACGTTTGCCTTGTAAACGATTTAAAAACTAATTTTTATCCTTCTATTTTCGCAGAAAACACTCTTGCCTTTACCCAAATAAAAATCGGCGATAGAGTCGGAGGAAGATTAGCTTTTGCTGTTGATAACCCAAAGAGAAAACACTGGTTGGTTTTCTATGACAGACAGACCAGAAAACCACTAGCTAAAATCTCTATAGACAATGCAAAGCGTGATATTGAGCTCAACAAAAAAGATAAAAAGAAAAAGAAAAACAAAAATAAATAATTTGTTTCTTATTTTACAACCGCATTTACAGAATCAACCAACATAGCAAATTCGGGATATTGTTCACTCAAAAATTGGATTTCTTCTTGTGCAAGTTCTGTCTGACTGATTGATTCTATCATTCTGTAATAATATTCACTCTTGTGCTCTTCTTTAATCATGCTGTAATAGTATAGAAGATTGTGGATTTTATAAGTAACAAAATCTCTTCTTAAATGAGACATTGTTCCTGTTTCATTTAAAATATTTTCTACTATATCAAAAATTTGTATGTGATCGATCAATCTTCTATTGTTATCACTCAAAATAGAACCCACTCTATTGAAGCGATACACATAGAGTTTTTCTCTTACAAAAAATATTTTTTCAGCAGTCAACAAAGACTTAAAAATCACTTTATGATCTTCAAAATCTAATCCCTCAGCAAAATCTATACTGTATTTATCGAACAATTCTTTTTTATAAAGCTTGTTCCAAACACACATAGGATAAGAAAATGGAGAGATGTCTTTCCAACTGAATATTTTATTGTCCAATTCTTCTTTGAAATTAGCGTCTACAAAATAAGGGAAATCCGTTTCGATTTGATTTTGCTCATCAAATCCTCCAGGAGTGCACATAACAATATCAACGTTTTTTTCTTGTATTAAATCATAAAGACGCTCGAACATATTGTCTTTGACCCAATCATCAGGATCCACAAAGCCAATGCATTCACCAGTTGCCAGTTTTAAACCGTCATTTCTTGCAGCTCCTGTACCCGCATTTTTTTTGTGCAGAACTTTTATTCTTGAATCTTTTTTTGCGTACTCTTCAAGAATTTCCATACAACCATCTGTTGATCCATCGTTTACACAGATTATTTCAATTTCTTTTAAAGACTGGTTTATCAAACTGTCTAATGATTGGCGCAGGTATTTATCTACATTATAAACCGGCAAAATAACCGAAACTTTTGGTCTTGGCGCAGTAATTATCTTTTCGTTTTTAAGCTTGGTTTCTTCTTTAAAAAACTTACTTTTTACCTTTTTAACTTTTTTCAAAACTCTCATAACGGTTTTTAAATATTTAGTATCTTCTGAGAACTGTTCCTTTTGTTCTAAAAGTTTTTGTTCATAATAACTTTTTTGACTTTCAAGTTCTTTATTGAAATATCCTTTTAGATTTACAATCTCTGCTTCATAATGACTGCTTTGCTGTTGCAATTTTAACTCGTGCTCAAGTGTAAGATCATTTATTTGAGTTTCAAATTGATCTTTTTGAACGTTTAAATTTTCCTGAAGGTTATTGTTATGCCAAGAGTCTACATCTTGTATTCTTCTTTGTATTTCTTCTTCATACCAATCTTTTTGGCTCTCAAGCTTAGCCTGTATTTCGTTTTCATAATACTGCGATTGATTATAAAGCTCTTCTTGTAAAAACTTTTCTTGCTCGATTTTTATACGATCAATTTCCGATAAAAAATATGAGTCGATTTCATTTTTTTGATTCAAAAGTTTTTGATTTGACTCTGCAACCACTTGTTCTTTTAATTCACTATATTTTTGTTCAAATTCAGCATTTAAGCGAGCAACATTATGTTCAAAAGAAGCATTTAGCTCTGCTTTTTGCATCAATAACGCTTGTTCTTTTTCATTTAAATAAAGATTTTCTCTTTGTAGAAGCTTTACTTTAAGTTCTTCATCATAATAAACCTTTTGACTAAACAACCTTGACTTAATTTCTTGCTCGTAAGATTCTTTCTGGCTGTTTAATCTGTGAATCAACTCATTTTCAAACCAATCTTTTAAAAGCGCTGCATCAGTTTCATATGACGCTTTTTGCGTTTCCAAACGAGATTCAAAAAATGCAGCTTGTTTTTGCAATTTTTCGAAAGTATCTTTTGCAAAGTTTTCTTTTTGAATATTTAAATCTTTTATTTTTTTATTGTACTCATTTTCATATGATGAAATCCTTTTTTCAAAGTCTTTTTTATAATTATTTTCTATATTTTTGACAATACTTTCATAATTAAGCTTAAGCACATTTACTTTTTGCTCTAATTGTTTTTCTAATTCAACTTTTTGAGCGTCCATTTCTTGAACATATTTATAAGACAATTCTGCAATTTCTTTTTTTGAATTGTAGTATGTTTCAAAAAAGTTATCATTGCATTGTTTAAAACTAGAAGATTTTACAAACAAAAATTCTTTGTAATAATAAATGTTTTTTAAAGCGTTTTCACTTATTCCACTAAGGTCAAGATCAACAAAAACTTTTTTCATCCTGAAAAAGAATTCTTTTCTGTAATCATGGCTAACTAATGTATATCTGTGGAAAAGATCAGAAATCACCCAATCAACAAACTTTATTTTAAATTCTTCAAAATACGGAAGTTTTTTATATAACTCAAAAGTTCGAGTAACCATATCAAGTCTATCCAGAATTTTCTTTTTAGAAGCCTGCATTGTAGAACCAGAGCGGTTGATTCTGTAATTATAATAATTTTCTCTTACAAGTGAAACTTTTTTAGCTTTTAGATATGATTCAAAAAAGAACAATAAATCTTCATAAATATAGCCATCAGCAAAAGAAAGCTTATTTTTTTCCAAAAATTCTTTTTTGTATAATTTTGCCCACACAGCAACGTTGATATCAAGAATCAATTCCGGGCAGTCAAAATGAGAAAAAGTCTTATTTTTAAACTTCTTGCCAAATACGCTTAAATTATAATATGGAACCATTGAATCTATAGTTTGGGTTTCTTCATTAAATACATTTGCTCCAGAGAAAACAATATCTGAATTCATCGCAGATGCATTATTGTATAGCTGCTCGAAGATCTCTGGCTCGACCCAGTCATCTCCATCAACAAAACCAATATAATCACCTTT
>JAEZOG010000092.1 GCA_023414155.1 Cyanobacteria bacterium OH_CFB_184
TCATAAATAATTTTCCAATCTCTATGATTTGTTTTTCTTTCATAATAAGCCAAACCATTATTAATCTTACCAAACAATGCTAAAAAATTGCCAACATTAAGTTATATGTTATATTAAACTTAATTCAGATATTCAACTATTTAATTAGGGAAAACAGATGTCTATTAAAAATGCTATTAATTTTGTTATTTCGAGTGTTGACGATCCAGCTATAACCAATTCGGTTTTAGAAAAAGAGCTTAAATACAAAGCTCAATCGACTAAGAATCTAGTTAAAAATTTTAAAAAAGTGGGGGATCTTTATTGTTATTTATCGAGATTCAATAAAAAACCACTTCCTGGAGAGAATCATATTTACGACAGGTTTAAAAGTTTAGGTCTTAAAACTTATGAAGATATTTATCCTGAATTCCAAGAAAAATTTAAAGATGAATTAGATGATATTACTGTTATCGATGATTTTGTAATCGGTGAATATTATACTTCTTGGGACATTGCGATATTTGCAAAATCATATAACTGCCAAAACGGAATCTATTTAATTGGTGACGAACCGAATTATAAAGCGATATTTTTGAAGTGTACCTTTGGTGATGGTGATTATGCAAATGAATGGATAGAAAAAGATCAGCTGCTTAAATATTATCTCTATGGGCAAACAAACCAACAAACCGGTAAGAAAGTATACAATACAGATCATAAATATAATAGAGTCCTTATTAATTCATCAACAAATAATGTTCCAATATACATATTTATGAGAAATTCAAAAAATGATGCATTCAAATTAAATGGCATTTTTCAATATGTAAAACTACACAAAGAAGCTGACAATTCAATGTGGTCTGAACTATCTAAAGTAAATTCACTTCAAGTTAATAAAAAAATAACCTCTGAAGAATACAATTTAGAGTTGGATAAAGAAGTCAAAAAATCAAGATCACTATCTAAAGAAGAAAGAAAAAAGAGATTAACCAACGCAAATAAAATACCTGAAAAGATACCAACCACCGAAGGAACAACATTTAAGAGAAACTCTGATGTAATTGCAGAAGTTTTAGAAAATGCTAATGGTTACTGCGAACATTGTAAAAATTATGCACCGTTTATCCGAAGATCAGATAATACCCCATATTTGGAGGTACACCACGTAATTCCTTTGGCTCAAGGAGGAGAAGACTCTGTTGAAAATGCCGTGGCTTTATGCCCAAATTGTCATAGAAAAGCTCACTTTGAATAAATATAATAATTACTGGCAGTCTTCCATTTTAAATAGTATGATTCCATACTTATCACAAAGAGGTTTTATTCTTTCGTAATATTTATAATCGCTTGGTTTTTCTAATATTAAAACTACACCGGGAACTTTTCCTGTTTTATAAGAATAATATAATGCTTGTCCAATGCTTTCTGCCCACTTCTGAGCAAAATCGAATTCTATAGCATATTTATCAGTTAAACAATCAACTCTAGTTTCATCTGCAAGCCTATATTCTGTTACTCCGTTATTCTGTGAACACCATATATCTTGATAATATTTTTCTGGATGGAGGTGGGCGCTATGTGCATATGCTGGGATAAAAAATATTATACAAACAAGTATAAATTTAACTAAATTCATTTTTTATGTGTCTTTCTATAAGCATTTACCATTTGTTGCGTGATATCTTCAGGATAACAAAGAGTCTCATATCCACCACTTCTGCTGTATGCACTCCGGCCTCCACATCTACTCCCATTTCTTGCCGTGTTGTAGGGACAAGGGCAATTCCCAGGATAAGAAGCAATTGATTCCTTTATTAAAAGTTGCTTTATCTGCGCATCTGTTAACGCAATAGATTCATTAATTGAAAAGTTATAAAGTAAAGCAAATGAGGCAAGAACAATTAATAATTTTGGTTTCATATAAAAATTACCTTTTTATTATATTTTTCATTTTATCTATATTTTCATATTGTTGCAAATCTGGTGCTATATTAGACTTGCGATATACAACTGCTAATCCTTCTTTTAGAATTTCTTTAGCATAGTCCTTATCATTTACATAGACAGACATAAGATGTCTATTGTACTTATCTATTTTTTTATCAGCTGTATATTCAGCTCTTACGAATTTATTTAACAGATTGTTTATAGCGTATTTTTTCCCTAACAAACCTAATTGTAAGGCTTCGCTTTCGGTGATGTCATACCAAATAGCTTGGCTTGTTAACTGTCCTGAGCGACGGGTTTCAAATGTATCAATACCGTTGATTCGTACTTTTTCATTTTTTTGAGGACAGCCATCATTATTTAGGTCGATATATATGGTGTCTCCATCTATAACTTTTAAAACTTTGTGTAGTTCTTGTCCATTTGCCGCATTAAGAGTCAGAAAGATTATTGATATTGTAAGGAAACAATTAAGAGTTTTTCTAAAATGCATATAATCTCCAGTAATAATTTGTTTTTTGATACATGTTATAAAACTACCAATATGGGTTTTCAACATAGTCATCCACAACCCCTTTCTCATCTTTTATAGCAGAATCCAGTTCATTAGCATAGTCCATTGCAAAGTTTTTCCATTCTTCAAAATCAATCATCTTAACTCTATTTTCAAGAAATGACTTTTCTTTTGCCTTTATATATTTTCGAATGTTATCTGCAAGTATAAAACTTTTTGTTTCTCCTAAAAGAATCTCAACTTTTTTATTCTTAATTCGTACTTGTTTTTCTTTTTCTTTACGGATTCGTTTTTCTTCTTCTTTTTTTAGTCGCTCTTCACGTTGGATAAGCAGCCACTCAATAATAGCCAAATAAATATCATTTATTTTTGTTTCAACTAAACCATTATTTGAATCCATAAATGACTTAATAAGCCAACTTGAATAATGTTGAGGAGTGAACCGATGTAAATTGATTTTTATTTTGCCAGTTGACTCATATTCATAATGCCATTTCTGCACTGAGTAAAACTTCTTTTTCTGCTCTTGTTCTGTAAGTGGTCTTTTGTGCTCTTTTAGGTGTTCAAAAATATTTAAATATATATCTTCTTTCTCATATGAAATTTTAAAGAAACCTTCTTCGATTTCTATTACATGTCCCTTGTTTTCTAATGCAGAAAACAACGCATGTAAAATCAAATTTCTTCTTTGTCGGAGTTCTTTTTTTATAGTTTTTTCTGTAGATCTAATTAGTGGATTTGGTTTAAATAATTTTGAAGGAATTACGATTGATTCTGTTGTTTGTTCATCTATTTTTTTAACAAGAGAGTCTGACAACTGAGTCTCCACGCTACCACGAATAGTTATTACTTCTTTCCATTTATCTTTAATTACCGGAAGTTTCGGAATTTTTATTTTTTCACCAGCTGATAATTTTTGCCAATAACCTCTGGGAGGTTTTGGAATATCATGTCTTTCGCAGATTTTACCCAAACCTCTATCTGAAAGCCCAAAATCTTTAGAAATTTCCATTATGGGTTTTGACCATATAAGGTCATATAACTCTTTGCGCGTTATTGAGTTTCTAATTTGCTCTTTTAACATATTTACTCTTTTAGAGCTTTTAGCACTTTTAAATATGATTTGAGGATTTTCTCGTCAGTTAGATTTATTAATGACAAAAGTTCTTCTTTAGTTTCACTGATTTTTGAAGATTCTATTGAAAAATCTTCGAGTCTTAAATTTAATGCCTCTAGAATTTTGAAAAAGTTATCTAGCGTTGGATAGTTAGTTCCACTTTCTATCCTTGATATTTGCTTTTCGGTTAATCCAACTTTAGTAGCCAAACTTGCTTGGGTTAAGTTTAATCTTTTTCTTTGTCTCTTTATTTTTTCTGCTATGAACAAATGATCTTTTTTTAGCAATGGAAAACACCCCTATTCTATTTCATTAAAAGAATAGGACATTTTTGTCTTTCGTAGAACATCACGAATGTATCTTTTTTAGTTGATTAATAGACAAATATGTCTTATTATGGTTCTGCGATAGTACAATTTAGATTGGAAGGTATAATATGTTAAAAAAAATCGTGCTGCTGTCTTTGATTATTTCTTTATTCTTGCCTCAAATTGCTTTTGCAAAGATTATTGGTCCATTTACTACAACAAGTGTGCTAAGTCAGGAAAATATGACTCAGGCAAATAATCCAAATGAAGAAAAGCTCAGAGACAATTTCTTAAAAATGAGGTATGCATCTGCAATTTCATTTTATACATTAAATGACTATGCGAATTTACTTAAAATAGAAACAAGTCCGAGAAAATCGCAGGAAGAATCTAAGGCCCTTCTAAATTCAATTTTGAATAGTTTAGGCTTTTCACAACCTCCAGCAATTTTTTCACACAATTCTTCTGCTTATTATCTTTCTGTAATTTGGATTCAGAAAAGCAGAGCTCAACAACTTAATTCTAAAATTGCTATGCTTTCTGAATCACAGAAAAAACGCTATGTTATTGACACTTACAATATGAAAATAGCTAGTAATCTTAATAGACAAGTAGTGCAGGAATTTGAGCAAACCCTAATAAGCCAAGGACTAACAAACACCCCTCAAATGAATAATTTATTAGAGGCTATCAAGTTTAATGCTGCCGCAACGGAAAGAATATATCAAAATATGCTTTCTGCTGGTAGGGTTAATAAGCTGAACATGATGTTACCATCTCAAACTGCAAATGTACCGATCACTTCAGGTGATTTCAAACAAAGCGAGGATAACAAAAAGATAACCCTTAAAACAACTCTTAAGGCTGAGGGAATGGTTGAAAAACAAGTATTGGATAGATGCTACAATGAGAGTCCGAATAAAGCAGATATAAAAGTTAGAGAAGTATATTTATTTAAACTGACTAGCATCTACGAAAAACAAGAAAACTACACTGAAGCTCTTAAATTGTATAAAGAACTTATTCTTATTGATCCTACTGAACCCGCGATTTGGTATGGCAGGGCTATGGCGAAATGGCCAATCGGTGATACTCAGGGATTTTTGACAGATTATAATAAGTCTTTATCTTTGGGTATGAAGCCAGATCTCGATACTTACTACATAAAAGCTATTGCTGAAACTATGTTGGGAGAATATGACAAAGCAAGTAAGGATTTTTTAACAACGTATAACCTTGCAGCGAATAATCCGAGTAGGTCCGCATTAGGGGTATTTGCACTAACCTATAGACAAGCATTAGCTGATGGGAATGGCGATCAGCTTAAGCAAAAATTCTTGGCAGAGAACCCATTACATTTTAAAACTTATTTAGCAAAAGGTGGAACACTAGGAAAGAATAATACTCCTTCAGTAGAACAAATTAAATCGACATTGAATCCAACAATCCCAACGATTCCAAACAAAACTATGTCTCCTCCCGGAATGAAGCCTTTCTTGATAGTCGGAAGGTTCAAGGGGACGGGTACTGAGGTCAGGTTTTCAACAATAGCGCCAGTCACTAAGATAAAAGATATTGTGGATGCAGACAGTAGATTTGAATATGTTAGGTATATGCCAATCCCTGAATCAGAGGTTAACAAGTATCCTAGGTATTAACTTAATTGAAAAATTACGCTAGTAGGCCAATTGGATCGTTTGCAAAAGAAAAGAGGTGACATAGTCACCTCTTTGTTATTTAGAATAAAAATTCTTATGAATGGTGCCTTTCGTCAAGGACGGTCAAGATGGTTTTTTTAAGATACGCCCTTCTTTCTGGTGTCATTCTCGACTTAAATTCTTTATCGAGATCAGATAGAGTTTCTTCTTGCTCTTCTTCGACTTTTTCTTCTTCTATTTCCAGATTTAAGAACTCAGATTTAAGTAACATTCTACGTGTAGGTCCATCTTTAGCAATTGCATCAGCAACAGTTTTTCTACCAAATGCTTCGGCACAAGTTATTTTAATGACTTCACCGTTGGCATCTTTAACACCTATTTCAGTAGCCAGTGTTTTGCGTAAGGCTTCTTTAATTGTTTTTGGATTTTTAGGTCTTCCCTTTGGATTACCTGATTGTCCTGGTTTAAACTGATGAGATATTGGAGGTCTGCCATAGCCAACTTCATAATCGGCTTTGTGCTTTTTATCCTTCTTCTTTTTTTTCTTTTGTTTTTTCATGCTAAACTCTTCCATTGTTGGAATCTCCATCTTGTAATCTATGAGCTTTCTTACCTGTTTCTTTTTCCCATCTTGCGATTATTATGTCGCAGTAATCAGGCGATATTTCGATTAATCTTGCTTTACGCTTTGTTCTTTCTGCAGCAATTAAGGTACTGCCGGAACCGCCAAAACAATCAAGAACAATTTCATTTAAGCTTGAACAGTCAAGTAGGCAGTCCATTAGCATTGCAACGGGTTTAACGGTTGGATGTAGTTTAGTGAGATCTTTGCACTGTTTGTTTTGTGCGTGCATTCCTTTGTATTCCCAAACGTTTGTTCTGTATCTGCCGTTTTTGCCAAGTTCAATGTTGTTTGTATATTTACCTGAGCCGTTTTTGAATATGAAACAGAATTCATGTTGAGACCTGTATAGTGATCCCATACCTCCGGTTCCTTTATCCCAGACACATATGTTTTTGAGTTCCGTATAGGCTGCAAGCCCAGCCATATTTATTTCAAGAACATGTCTCCAGTCCATAAAATGGAAATGTATAGATCCATCTTTAGAAAACTGTGCTAGGTTTCTAAAGATGTTTTCAAGGAAGGTTGAGAACTCTTGTTCGCTCATTTCTCCTGAAGCCATCTTAAATTCCGGATGTTGCTTAGTGGTTACATTGTTTGCTATTTTAACGTTATATGGCGGGTCGGTGATGACAGTATCAGCCTTTTCCAGATTTAGAAGTGTTTGATAGCTATTTACTTCAAGTGAATTCCCGCAGAATAGTTTATGCTTGCCTAACTGCCACAGCTCACCTGGATTGACTCTTTTTTCTATTTTTAAATCCTGTAAAGGATCATCGGTATCTTCTTCCTTTTGTTCTTCTTCTACCAGAGGAGTGAACAAAAGATTATCAATTTCTATCGATGAGAAACCCAACAAGTCAGGCTCTAAGTCTAAAACTTCTATTGAAAGAAGGTCTTTAATCTCAAGGGTAAGGTTAGGAATATTCCATTCTGAGCTTTCTGCAATTTTGTTATCGGCAATCGCGAAGGCTCGTTTCTCCTCATCAGAAAGATGTGAGACCTCGATGGTAGGGACTGTTTCCAGTCCCAGGGATTTTGCAGCAAGGTATCTTCCGTTACCACTAATTATCTTGTTGTCTGTGTCAATAACAATCGGGACAAGAAACCCGTATTTATTGATTATTTTAGCTAATCTTTGAACTTGTGTCTTCGGATGTTTTCTAAGTTCTTTTGCTACGACATCTATTAGATCAATAGCCTTGTAAGTGATGTCAATAGTTGGCTTTGTCATTTTTAGACTCCTTCTTCTTGATTTTCTTTTAGTACAGCTTTAAGCTTTGCAGTAATTTCTGTTACTGCGGTGAGTTTGTTAAATTCTTCCTGACGTTTTTTTGCCTCGAGGTTCGACTGTTGTTGAACGAATAACTCTAGCAGTAGTTTGAAGGTTACCTTCATTTTTTGATCCTTTCGTTTGTCTATTCGCTTTAATATAAGTTTTGCTGATAGACCTCTCTTTTTTTTAATTTTTTAGTTTTTGCTTGCGTATAAATTAATGTAAGTTTTGATTACTTGCCTTGGAATCAAGATTTAAAACTGACAAATTTTTGTTTCGTTTTTCCTGCACGATTTAATATAAGGTGAGGTTAGCAACTCTTAGGTAATCCCAAGCTAGATGTTTGAATTTAAGAATCATCTTTTACCTTTCATTCTTTAATATAAGAATTGAATGTGTACTTTCCAATAAGTCGAAAACGAAAATATAGCTTGATATTCGAAGTTACAGTTTTTCTACACTTTTTTTGACACATCTCAACACAAAGCAACTTATTTATTTCTATTAGAGTTAACATACAGCTCAGTAGTTATAAAGGAGAATTGAGATATGGATAATAAACAAGTTATTAAAGAACTTCAGGCTGATTTAGAAAGTCTATCAAGAATGTTTTTTAGAGTTCTTGATAGCCTTATTGAAGATAACAAACAGCTAAAATTAAAAGCATTTAAGCCAAGTAAAGAAAGTGCAAAATTATACCTTGAATACTTAAAGTGGGAAGATGGCACCGCTAAGTCTAATTTTAGAGAAATATACAAAAATGAATTAAGTCAGATTGAAGAATGGCTAAAACTTTACTGCGAAGAAAATCATTGTGAACCTGAAGATGCACTATCAGATATAGTATAACTTGTGTATCTAGAACGCTTGTACTGACTTGATTTAATTGAACAACAGAGTGATTAATACATTGTGAGTACAACACTAGAAAGAATCATCTAATGTTAAACAAAGTTGAAGAGCTGAAGTCTTTATCGAAGACAGAACTTTTAATCAAATGGATTGATATATTTAAATCACCAGCACCTCAGCACTTAAATAAATCATATCTAATAAAACATATCATTTGGCAAACGGAATATGGTGGCTTATGTCCTAATGTTCAAAAACAGATTGATAAGCTTGTTGAACAATATACGAAAACAAAAACACTGAACCCAAAAGATATAAAAAAGATTCAAAAATTTGAAGTTACTGTAGGCACAAGATTTATAAGGGAATTTAAAGGTGAGAAACATGAAGTTACCGCCTTAAGTAAAGGATTTGATTACAACAACAAAACATACAAAAGCCTCTCGGCTATTGCAAATAAAATTACAGGTACTCGATGGAATGGGAAGAAATTCTTCGGAGTAGCTGTATGAAAGAAATAAGAAAAATTATCAAATGTGCTATTTATACTAGAAAATCCACAGAAGAAGGATTAGAACAAGACTTTAACTCATTAGACGCACAAAGAGAAGCCTGCGAAAATTATATAAAATCTCAACAGCACGAGGGGTGGGTTCTTGTTGAAAAACAATACAATGATGGCGGATTTTCTGGAGGAACACTTGAACGTCCTGCAGTCAAAGAG
>JAEZOG010000113.1 GCA_023414155.1 Cyanobacteria bacterium OH_CFB_184
GGAGTACCGACTGATTCACCCTTGACTTTTCTCATAAACTCAATATCAGCGCCGCTTCCGACTAGATTTGCGACTACTTGTCCAAAATTATACTTGTCGTATTTTACGTCTTTTGGAACTAATGTACCCATTTTAATATCTTCAGATTTAAGCGCCCTGATGATAAAATCCTCATTACCGGGGATATTGAAAGTTATATGGAGCTTACCCTCCCCAATAACGTTTTCTTTCTTACAAGCGCTTATGAGCGTGTTTAAAATAGCTTTTTTTCTATCAACGTTAACTGTATCTAAATAGTTTTCTAAAGTTTTAAATGATAACTTGTCAGCAACTGATTGTGCTTTTTTTATGATAGATGGAGTGGGATATACGCCACAGAATGATGGGGCGATCGAATTTATCGTTGTATTTGTAACTTTTGGAGTATTTGCAGACGCTCTGATAGATGCAGCTATCGGATCTGAAATCATCTTTAAATTTTTGCTGAAATTTATCTTCATCATACCACCCTTAATATGATAAAAAAAAATTTTCTGCAATAATTGCCTTTTTAAATGTATTTTTTAAATAAATATTAATTTTTTTTCAAATATTCAAGCATTTGAGGCATAAAAACGTCTAGTGATTTGTGCAAAATAAATGATTGATTAAAGTCTAAAATTACAACTTCATTTTCTGTTACTTTTGAAGCAAAATTCTCAATTTTTACATATTTTTCTTCTATTTGAAGGTTATTATTCTTATCGATTGAAAAAACTTCATATTTAACTTCATTATTACGTTCAGCTAAAGAATTTGTACTGTAGTGTTCTATTTCTTTAAAAACACTTGCTTCCATTAGCATATAAATTAATTTATCTGTAAAGCAGCCTCCAATTATTGCCATTTTAAGATTTGAAGGTGTTTTTGATTCAGCAGGCGTGACTTTTGTATACTTATAAGTTTTAGGCAAAGCAAAAATGTTCAATAAATCTGTTGAAAGGTTAGATTTTTCAGTACCTTGAATTAGTTTTATAGACTTGATTTTTACTTGAGGAATAGCAGTTGATATTTGAGAATTGTTTATCATATCGATAAGCTTATTAGAAATAAAATATGTTGTGTAAGTTGACCAAACAACATCATCATCTTCAAAAACTTTATGTTTTTTGTTGATTTCTTCAATATAATTAACTACGTTTATGTATTTGATATTAGTATTTTTTATGTTTTCATAAAAATATCTATATTCAGCATCTTTATAAAGATGTTGATTAAATTTATAATACCTTGCGGGTAAATAATCCATACAAAGAGGTGCTTTACTTGGTGCAATAAGTAAAATCATGAGTTTATTTTTTTTACTTAAGTACTTTTGAATATCAGATAGACTTTGTATAGTTTCATCCAGTTTATCTTTATCAAGTTTTTTAAAACGGCTATCTTGAACATATTCAGCAAAATATTCTCTTCCAAAAATATATTTATTTTTACCTATGACAAGGCGGCTTTCATCACTATATGACTTATTGAACAAATAAAACATAGCAGTATTAAAAGTCTTTATATATAACTTATTCCAGGTCATAGAATCAGAAAACAGTTTTTCAACATCTTTTTGGTAAGTTTTATCACATAATGAACTAATTGAAAGTGATGGTTGGATGTTGTCTGTTCTTATGCCTAAAATCCAAAATATTTTATAATTTTTTAAAGGAAAAAACGAAGTTAAAATAGGCATCAAAAAAAATAAGCAAATCAGAAAAATACACAATGATTTTTTTTTATCATTGAATTTTTTTATAATTTTATCTTTTATAGATACTAAAAAGCTATGCACTTAAACCTCAAAATCTAAAGTATAAGAATGTTTCAAAATTATTAGATGAAATTTTTCCGACAGTAAAAATTAATAAAATGAAAAACAATGAAAACTTTAGAAGTAATCTTTTATCTATTGCAGCAATAGTTTTTTGATATATTTTTGCAGCAGGTAAAAACGACATCACAAGCCCTAACAAAGTAAAGAATATGACATTATTTGAGAACAAGTATGCTGTTGTAAAATCTGTATTTAAAGGATTAAACATTGCTCTTAAATAATACCCGAGTTGTTCAAAAGACTCGCATTTTGTAAAAATCCAACCAAACATAACAATCATAAAAGTAAAAAATATCTGTAATGGAACGGGCAACAATCTTTTTGAATCACGATGGATATGACGAGCTTTATCTATACTAACAAACATACCGTGATATACACCAACTAGAATCTGGCTCCACTTGGCACTATGCCACATACCTACAATTAAAAAGCAAAGCATTATATTCAAATATGCTCTAAATTTTGAACATCTGCTTCCACCGATTGGGAAGTAAAAATAATCTCTTATAAAAGTCATAAAAGAAATATGCCATCTTCTCCAGAATTCACCTATATGGCGGGATATATACGGAAGATTAAAGTTTTCAGGAACTTTGAAGCCCATTACTCTTAATAAACCTATTGCCATATCTGAATATCCCGAGAAATCAAAATATATTTGAACGGTAAAGCAAATCGCACCAAGCCAAGCATCAATGCATCCCAGTTGTCCTGCGCCGAGTCCAAAAGCAACACTTGTAATCTCGCCCATTGTATCTGCGATAATAACTTTTTTGAACATACCTTTAACGAACCTGAAGAACCCTTCAATCACGTCATCTTGAGTGACTGAGCGTTGTTGAATTTGGTCTTCAATTTCGTGGTATTTGATAATAGGGCCAGCGATTAATTTCGGGAATAAGAACACATACAGAAAATAATCCAATAGATTTTTTGAGCTCTGGCTTCTTTTCATATAGACATCAGCTACGTATGTGATTTTTTCAAAAACAATAAAGGAAATAGCCAGCGGTAGAACTGTTCTTACGATTTCTAAATTTCCAAAATGAAATATTTCTAAGAAACGATTTACGTTATCTACAAAGAAATTGCAATATTTAAAATAGAATAACAGACCAATATTTAAGAAAACCGCAGTAAACAAGTAAAATTTTCTGACTTTTTGCGATTCAGATTTTTCGATATATTTTGATAGTATCCAGTCTAAAAA
>JAEZOG010000187.1 GCA_023414155.1 Cyanobacteria bacterium OH_CFB_184
CAATTCACAGTTATGAGCAACGTGAGAAGACGCCATAAGTAAGCATTTATTACCCACCTTGGTTACATTTCCTTCACCTGAAGCTCTGTTGACAGTAACATATTCTTTAATCAAGCAGTTTGAGCCGATTACTGTTTTTGTAGGCTCATTCTTGTAGCCAAGATCCTGTGGAGGAGTACCGATACTTGCAAACGGAGAAACTATAGTATTATCGCCAATTTCACAATGCTCTAAATATGCATTTGCAATTATTTGAACATTCTCGCCTAAAACTACATTTTTTCCAATAACAACATTTGGCCCAATGACAGCACTTTCTGGAACGATTGCGCTACTATCAATCACCGCACTAGTATGAATTGTCATAATTTTATTCTTCTTTCTATACTCTTAAAATCTTGCTTTACTAACAACTATGCAATAGAAAACATTAAATCAGCTTCAACTGTTAATTTTCCGTCTACAAAAGCTTTTGTATGCGTTTTAACGATTGGCCCTTTAATTTTTATAAGTTCTGCTTCCATTTCCAACTTATCGCCAGGTCTTACGACATTTTTAAATCTAACGCCGTCTACTCCTGCAAATAAGAACAATTTGCCTTTGTACTCAGGCTGAGTCATCAAAATACCTGCACTAAGCTGTGCCATAGCTTCAATCTGAAGAACACCCGGCATAATTGGGTTATTTGGGAAATGTCCGTTAAAAAATTCTTCGTTAGCAGTTACGTTCTTGTAACCTTTGCTATACTTGCCAGGAACACATTCAGTAATTCTATCAATCAACAAGAATGGATATCTATGTGGAATCATAGACATAATTTCCATAGTATTGAATTGCAATATTTCTTCGCTCATTTATTTCTCCTCTACAATTTTATCTTTTAGAATTTTCGCTACTGCTGTATGAACAGCATGTCCAGCTTCTTTTACAATTATCTCAGCTTTTAAGTTCAATGGATTATAGCCTGTAAGCCTAAAATCACCGATTAAATCTAAAATTTTATGTTTTGCCGGTTCTAAAGTTGATCTAAGCTCTGTTGTATAACCATCATCTGTAAGTCCTACAGTGTTTTCTACAGAAACACCTCTTGCAAAACCAGCTTGTTGATATGTTTCAAGCTCTTTCAAATACCCGAAAGTTCTTGATTCTGTTATTTCTTGAATATTATCAAGATTCAAAGAAACCCATTTTTGAGATAAGTCAGGATGATGAAAGTTTACGCTGTATGTAATAGACAACTTATCAGACGGAAGAACTATCAGATGTGTTTTTCCATTTATATATTGAACCGGTTCTGATACAGTGTATGACTTGTTCTGTTGTTGAGAAAAACCTGCTTCATTAAAGAGTTCTACCCATTTTTTTGAACTGCCGTCAAGAATAGGAAGCTCATAATGGTTTAAATAAACATCAATCGCATCGATATTACAGATACTGCAAGCCGCCATAAAATGTTCAATTAAAGCCACTTTAATTTCAGAATTGCCAATAACAGTGCAGTGATCAGTAGAAACAAGATTATCAATATGTGCCTCAACTGTTTTACCGCCTAAGTGAAAGCGGATACCCTTTTCATCAGAAGGCACGACTCTAACAGCCGAATCAACGCCTGACATTAAACTTACTGAACTTATTTGAACTTCTTTATTTATAGTATTCATCGTTTACTTTCTATTAATCATCAGAATTTAAAAGGCTTTCATACTTTTTAAATTTTTTAATTATTTCTTCAGCTTTTTTAAGTGTTTGCATTTGTTTTACGAATTCTTTTCTTGGAACTGCAGGTGATCCCATAATTATTGATTTATCAGGGAAGCTTTTTGTAACACCGGCTTGAGCCATAACGATAGAGTCGCTTCCGATATTTAAGTGATCAGCAAGACCTGCTTGACCCGCGATAACAACTCTGTCTCCGATAACGCAGCTACCTGCAATACCTGCTTGAGACACTATCATACAAGCTTTTCCAACTTTACAATTGTGTCCGATTTGAACAAGATTATCGATTTTTGTTTGGGCACCTATAGTTGTATTTTCAATAGTTCCTTTATCTATACAGCTATTTGCGCCGATTTCAACATCATCACCGATTACAACTGAACCGATTGAAGGGATTTTAAATACTTTTTGAGCTGTATTACCTTCTTTTATAGCACCTTCTGATTTAGCTTGTTCAATGTTATTTGGGTTTTCAGTAACAAAACTGAATCCATCCGCTCCGATACTAACACCGTGCTGAAGAATAACTCTATTTCCAATAACTGCATTATCTCCAATATTACAGCCAGGGTGGAACAAACAGTTCTCTCCGATTTGAGCTGATCTGCCGATATAAGTGTTAGCTAATATTTTAGAACCGTTTCCGATTGAAGCGTGTCTTGAAATAACTACATTTGGACCGATTGAAACGTTTTCACCTAATTTAGCATCAGGGTGGATCGTTGCTGTTGGATGTATCCCAACTGTAGAATCAGGCGCGATGTAGAATAAGTGAAGCAATTTCATCATTGCTAAACGCGGTCTTTCTACTTCTATTGTAGAAATATTATCCATAGAAACACCCAGAGGAACCAATGCTGCTTTAGCTGCAGTAGTAGCTAGATTTTCTATCTCTTCTTCGTTTAAAGCAAGAGCCAAAGTATTTTCATCAGCTAATGCCGGCGGTCCGATTCTTGTAATGTCTGCACTTTCGACTTTTGTAAGCATTCCACCAACAATTTGTGAAATCTCTTCTAAACAATATGACTTCATAAAACCTTTGTCCCCTCTTCAAATATCTTTTTCTATTTTAATACTTAGTTGATAAAATTTCAAATTTATTACAGATTAAGTTTTGATTTTTTCGATTATTGAAGTAGTTGATTTGCCTTCAACAAACGTTATAAACTCTATTCTTCCACCGTTATCCATAATGACTTTAGACTCAGGCAAAGTTTCTACTGTGTAGTCTGCACCTTTTGTGTGCACATCAGGCTTGATTTTTGCCAATAAATCCATCGGTGAATCCTCATCAAACAACACGACATAATCCACGAAATAAAGAGAATTCAATATTTCAGCCCTGTCATTTTCATTGTTAATCGGACGATCAGGTCCTTTGATGCTTTTTATTGACTTATCAGAGTTCAAAGCAATAATTAATACATCACCGAAACTTTTAGCCTTTTTTAAATATCTTACATGCCCGACGTGCAAGATATCAAAGCAACCATTAGTAGTTACAATCGTTTTGTTTTGGCTTTTCAAATTATCTAATAAATCTTGCAACTCTTCTTGTTTTACGAGTAATCCCAACTTAATTCTCCTTATATTTATATATGGGGAAACCAATTAAGTTTTCCCCATACAAATTTTACTATAAAAATATTTTTATTATTTTGCTTGTGGTTGTCCATCCATTAGTGCCGGATTTTTTTGAGCTTGAATTTTAATTTGTTTTTGAATTTCTTCCGGATTGAACGCTGGATCTTTGTATTCTATTTTTGCGTTATTTTTCAATGTATCAACAAATTTTTGAAGTATTTTAACTTTTTCTTGATTTTCCAAGAAGTCTTTTACTTCTTGTTTAACTTTTTCTAATGGCTCAGTACCTGCTTTTATTCTGTCTGTAACATAGATAATGTGGTAACCATATGGAGTTTTTACAATATCGCTAACTGTTCCAGGTTGTGTTGCAAATGCTGTTTTAGAGAAGGCTTCAACCATTTCTTGAGCTGAGAAATAACCTAAGTCTCCGCCTTGTTGTGCGCTCATTGTATCTTCAGAGTTTTCTTTAGCTAACTTTGCAAATTGTTTTGGATCTTTTTTAACTTCTGCAAGTAATTTTTTAGCTTTCTCAAATTTTTGAGCGATATCAGCTTCAACTTTAGCCTGAAGTTCTGTTTCTGAAAGTTTTTTATTTTCAGGTTTTGCAGCTAGTACCTGTTTGATTTCTTCAGGATTAGCATTTATCAAAATGTGTGATGCTCTAACTTTATCAGGATATTTGAATTTATCAATATTAGCTTTATAGTATTTAGCAACTTCGCTGTCACCAACTGATACAAGAGAAAGAGAATCAACTAATTTTTTAATTTTAACTTCTTCAGTCAAATCTTTTTTAAATTGAGCTGCAGTAATTCCGTTTTGTTTTAAAACTTCGTTAAACTTATCTTTTGAACCGATTTTATCGATGATATTTTTCAATTCTTTGTTAATATCTTCATCGGTAACTTTAATTCTTCTTTTGTCGATTTCTTGATTTAAAAGCTCTTTAACAATAAGTTCATTTACAACTCTGTCTTTTAACATCAAGTATAAAAAGCTGTTTTGATCAGTTTTTAAATCCACTCCAAGCTGAGCAAACATTGGGTTGCTGGAAACATCCTCAAATGCTTTTTGGTAATCTTGCTTGGTTATAGGTTTATCGTTAACGACTATAACAGCATTTTTGTTCTTATCAAAAGAACACCCTGCAAAAACAAGCGCTGTTAGAGCAATTGTTAGCATCAATTTTATTTTTTTCATCTTTCTCTCTCCTTGTCGAAAAGTTATTATTCTTTATATTCAGAGGTTATTCTAAATATATAATAAAATAAATTAGTCAATATGTTAAATAATTCTTCAAATGTGAATAAAGAATTATCTACCAGTAGGATAGAATGACCATCTTCACAGGATTTGGGCGCTTGTGTAAACTTAATATATTTTGTAATATTTGGAGGCAATTTAGCCTGAATTATATTCCACTCAGGCTTGTTGAACCATGTGTATACCCTTATATTA
>JAEZOG010000206.1 GCA_023414155.1 Cyanobacteria bacterium OH_CFB_184
GAGTTAAACATTGACGATTCTGAACTAGAAGATAAAATAATCAAACCGATAGAAAAACAAATGAACGAGACGCTGCTGATTTTAAGACTGGCAAAACAAGAAGCCAGAAGAATCGGAAAAAACATCGTAGGCAGCGAACTTATCCTTTTAGGAATGTTGCTTGAAGCTTCTGGTCCTGGTGCAACTGTATTAAGAGAACTCGGAATAACTGTCAGAGATGCAAGAGCCGAAATAGAAAAACTTATCGGATTTTCAGATGAATACTCAGAAAAAGAAATCGTATTTAGCGAAAGAGCCAAAGCTATTCTGGAAGATGCTTGGAACATAGCTAAAAAAGAAAATAAAACAAAAATCAGCTCCAGCCATATTCTTCTTGCTATATGCAAGCAGCCAAAATCGCTAGCTATGAAAGCATTAACACACCTTGGAGTTGACGTTGTAGAAATTAAACAAGGTCTTCAAAACCTAAATTCATATTAAAACATGCAAAATAAAACAAAAAAAATTGAACTACTAGCTCCTGCAAAAAACAAAGAAATTGCATTTACTGCAATTGATTCAGGAGCAGATGCTGTTTATATGGGGTTTGAAAAATTCGGAGCCAGAAGTGCTGCGGGAAATTCAATCGACGATATAAAAACAGTGATTGAATACGCACACACCTTCGGCGTAAAAGTCTATATTACTTTAAATACGATTTTTACAGATGAAGAAATTACACAAGTCGAAAAAACAATCCAAAACCTTTATGAAATAAAAGCAGATGGCATCATCATCCAAGATATGGGAATTTTAGAGCTCAATTTACCTCCAATTCCAATAATAGCAAGCACCCAATGCCACAACAACACGCTTGAAAAAATAAAATTCTTAGAAGAAACAGGCTTTAAAAGAGTAATAACACCAAGAGAATTTAGCCTTGAAGAAATCAAAAACATAACAGAAAATACTAACATAGAAGTTGAAACCTTTATTCATGGGGCATTATGTGTATCATACAGCGGTCAATGCTATTTAAGCCAAGCTATTGGAGGAAGAAGCGCAAACAAAGGTCAATGCGCCCAGCCTTGCAGAAAAAAATATTCTTTAGTAGATGACAAAAACAATTACATTGAAAAAAACAAATATCTTTTGAGTTTAAAAGATTTTAACCTATCTGAACACCTAAAAGAACTCATTCTTGCAGGAGTAACTTCCTTCAAAATCGAAGGCAGACTAAAAGATGAACAATATATAAAAAATATCGTAAGCTTCTACAGAAAAGAATTAGACAAAGTTTTAACAGAATTAAATCTTTCAAAAAGTTCTTATGGTCATTCAATAATTAACTTTGAACCAAACCCTTCAAAAACTTTTAACAGAGGCTATACAAACTATTTCCTCAAAGGAAGATCCAAAGATATTTCAGCAACAAATTATTCAAAATCACTAGGTGAATATATAGGTAAAATAAAATCTATAACCGATAAATCATTTTGCTTGGATTCTGGAACACTCAACAACGGCGATGGAATTTGTTTTTTCAACCAAAAAAATGAACTTATCGGAACAAAAATAAACAAAAGCGAAAATAATATAATTACCCCAAACTCGATGAAAGAAATTAAGGTAAATACGAAAATATATAGAAATTATGATAATAAATTTGAAACCCAAGATTTAAAGACAAAGACGGTGAGAAAAATTAATACCACTATCGAAATCGCCTCAAAAAATAATTCGATTGGATTTAAAATTACAGATGAAAATAATATATCTACTCAAATTAACATCCAAAATGACTTTGAAAAAGCAAAAGAAACAGAAAAAGCTATTCAAACAATACAAAAACAACTAGCAAAACTTGGAAATTCAGAATTTGCTGCAACAGAAATATATATAAAATTAGACGAAATACCATTTATACCGGTGGCTCAGCTCAATAACATAAAAAGAGAACTTGTTGAAAAACTCCAATTTGAAAGAAAAAACGCATACATTCAAGAAAAAAGAACAACTGAAATTAAAACTATAACCTACCCAAAAACAACTCTTACGTATGAAAGCAACGTTTCAAATAAAAAAGCCAAAACCTTTTACTTAAAAAGAGGTGTAAAAAACATAGAGCCTGCTGCAGAAACGCAAAAATCACTAAGCGGCAAAAGAGTAATGACAACAAAACACTGTTTGAAATATATGTTTAATATGTGTTTAAACAATAGCAAAAATAAAAAGCCGATAGAACTGTATTTATTAGATGAATACAATAAAAAATACAAACTTGATTTTGACTGCAAAAACTGCGAAATGCACATATACTTCTAAATATCTCCGACTTAAAGTTTGTAAACATATGTAACGATATATACCTTTTATGTAATCGGTATATACTTTTTGTTTTTATAAATATGTGTGTAAGTAATTGTATCTCAATAGATGCAAATAGGAGCTAAAAATGGGTTTATTAGATGGTTTACAAAACGGCGATTATAAATACGTAGTCAATCCAAACGGCAACGTAAACATAAAAACAGGTAATGGAAACAATACAATAAACGTATCTGCCGGCAACGCAAACATCACAACAGGTAACGGCAACCAAAACATTACTGCAATAGCTACAAACAATCTTATGATTAACACTGGTTCTGTTGGTAACGATGTTATTAATGCTTCTGCATTTTCTGGGATCATCAACACTTTTGATAACGACGATAAAATCCAATTCTCAGGAACAAACTTTGACATCGATGCAAAAGATGGCAACAAAATAGTTGTTGTAACAGGCGATGTAAACGATACTAAAGGTCAAAACTCTATTAATTTAGGAAATGGTACTCTTAATCAAGTTAGAGTAACAGCAAACAACGTTGACATTAAAAACGGAGACGGCGGACTTCAACTTGGTTTCATCGGTAACAACTACGATGTAGATGCTGGTAACGGTTCTCACGCTGTAGCTTTCTGGGGAAACAATGTTGACATAGCAGTCGGCAATGGAAATAACTCTATTCAAACATTAGATTTCGCTCTAGCTCAAGGCAATTTCACAGATTTTGGAGCAGATAAAGTTCTTGAAAAATTAACAACTATATCTTCTAAAGAACTTAGCAGCTCAACTGTAAGCAGCACTTTTGATCAAAAAGCAGCAATAGCAGAAAAATATAACTTAAGCGATGCTGAAAAAGCAATCTTGAACAAAATCGACTTAAACGCTAAATATTCAGATGGCAACCCTCTTTATGTAATGATTTTAAGCCCTAAGAAAAGTGCTGCAGCAGGCAAAGATGTATATGTAATTGCAAAAAGAGACGGAACTACTCACACAAGAGCAGTATCAGACAACGAATGTATAGCAACAGGCGCTTGGCAAAATTCAACAGTAACAGGCGTAGAAAAAACTGTTAAAAACGTAACTACAGAATATACATACTTCCTAAACGGTATATCAAACGCAAATATCAAAGCTGGCGATGGAAACAACAACATCTTCTTAACTTCAGATGTAAAAGCAAATTCTAACATTAACATTGAAGTTGGCGACGCTGATACAGGAAACAACATCTATGTTAGAAATGGATTTACTGTAAAAGATATTGATACAGAACAAATAACAACTACAAAAGACAAAAGCGGAACTGTATACGCT
>JAEZOG010000251.1 GCA_023414155.1 Cyanobacteria bacterium OH_CFB_184
GATTAACGATTTTGCTGATGATGCTTCAAAAGAGGATTTGTTAGGTAGAATCAGAATTGCGCTTTCAAGACAAATAAGCAAATCTATTGCTAATAAAAATGATGTAATTTATGCTTTTGAATTGTCTGATAAAACGACAAATGGTCTTATAGAGTCTGATTCAACAGATGAAGTTATAAGGGTCAATGCAAAAGTAATAGAAAAAATTGCTAGTAAAATCAATACAATTATTAAAAAAGAAAATACAGAAATAAAAGATGTAATTTTAATTGCATCATCACATATTAGACAATTGATGTACATATTACTTTCCAAATTTATTCCTAATGTGAAAATTGTTACCAAAGAAGAAATTTCTTTTGAGTATCAAATAGAAATAATAGACTACATTTAGTAGTCTATTATTTGTTTAAATTTTATTAAATTATTTAATTTAATTTATGCTTTTTTGATATCCATTTTTGGAGCTGGTGCTTGTGCTGTGGTTGTAGCTTGAGCAGCTTGAGGTGCTTGAATATCTGTCTTTTCGTTTTTAGCTTTTATTGATTTTTGAATCGATCCGCTTATTTTATTTGCAATAGGAGTTATTACAACAGGAGATATATATCTGTAGATAAGAGCAAAGATTACCATTGTCTTGAAGGCTTTCATACCTTCTGTAATTCTTTTCATATCTTTTATGTCAACTGTTTTATCTGCAGCTGTTTGAATTGCCTCAGGTGTAATAACATCCATCAGCTTACTAAGCGTTTCTTTATTTTCTACGACTTCTCCAATTGCTTTTTTAAATCCTTCTTTACCTTGTTTAAGGTTATTTGGATTTATTTTTGCACATATTTTTGAGATTGTGTCATTGTCAACAACGTCTTTTGTTTTTTCAAACATCTCTTTTGTTGCATTTAGCATTGTATGTTTTTTAACAGACTCTTGAAGTTTATCGATAGAACTTGAGATTCTGTCATCTAAAGTATAGTTTAAGACAGCAGCTAACGCTGTTACAAGGCCATCATTTATCATTAGAGGTAATTTTTGTTTTTTCTCGATGTTTTTATTTCTTGCAGTGTTTTGCATATAGAAGGCGCCGATAACAATACTTTCTATAGTCATCATGTGAGTATAACCCAGTTTGGTACTTGAGAAACCTTTTACTATTTTTTTCGCAATTTTTGTATCTGAGACTTTCATCATGAAGTTGCTGATTGGATTAGCACATTTATCTAGTGCTTTTTGATAAACACCTCCAAATGATACTTTTTTATTGGTTGCTGGAGCGGCTTGTTGCTTTATGTTGCTTGTGTAGTTGTAATTAAAATTATTTATTTTCATTGTTTTGTACTCCTGCAAAATTTTGGAATATTTTATTTGTATTTTGTGGGGTTAATAACTGTGCTTGATATTGGTAAGCAAGTTTTTGTTGTTCTGTATTGTTTTGAGCAGTTGTTGGTGCGGTTCCACCTGGTTTTTTTGCTGTTTTTGTGACACCTAGCGCTTTTAAAATTACTGGAACTAATGCTACTGTAACAGCTGCTTTGAATGGCCAGAATATTGGTCCGTTGATTTTATTCAAGAAACTTTTGTATATTGTGTCATATCTTTTAAAGTTTTCTTTGAGTGTTTCTGTCATTGTGTCTTGTAAAAGTTTTTCATCAATATTTGGCTCAGTTGTTAATATTTTATTTTTTAGTTTTTTAAGATCAGAATCATTTACAAGTTCTTTAGCTTTTTTGATAGTTGAGTCAAGAAGTTCTTTAGTTTTTTTAAGTTCTTTTCCGGTAACTTCATCTTTTTCTATTCCATCAAAAATTTTACTCGGAGAAGGATTACCGAAAAATTCTTCAACTATATATTTTGCAAGTGGCTTGGCTTCATCAGTGTTTATGTATTGATTTGCTTCTTTAAGTCTTCTCTTTGTTTCTTCCGTACCAGCCTTGAATGGTTGTGAAACTAAATATGTTGTGACTAACCCAACGATACCCGATGCTGCTGATTTAACAGCTGCATATTTGTTTTTTTGTTTATTCTCAGGATCTTTTGTTGGTGTAGCTAGAATAGTTGCAGGTCTAGCGACACAAGTTAAGAATAACGCAATGATAGCTTCACCCATTAGCACGTTGTCACCAATCCATTGGAACCCTTTTTGTAGAATTTTCTTATCTGCTGTTTGTTTAGCCATTGATTCAACCCATTTTGGAGTTTTCTCAATAATTGTAGATTGGACACTAGAACCTTTAAAACTCATACGACCGCGAGTATTTTCTCTCGCGGTCGCATTTATATTATAATTCTTCGTGTTTGTTTCATTTTGTAGGCTTGGTTTTTCAGTCAGGGGTTGACTCCCTGGTCCATTCTCCCTAATTCCTAGTTTGGAGTTAGGATGGAGTATTGTGTTGTTTAAAGCGATCATCATACTCTTACTTTCCATTAGCTTTTTACATTTAAATCAAAAACTGTCAAAAAAATATTTGCTAGTTCATGTATAAATTCTAACAAAAAAATTAAAAAAATAATCTAAAATCAAAATTAAATAGCTGAATTACTTAGTCCTATCGGCTATAAAAATTTTTAAATTGAGTTTACAAAAATTTATACTCAGATTTATGGAGATAGTAAAACTTTAATAGCTTCACCTGAAGAATGCATTTCTAATGCGCGTTTTGTCATTTCTAAAGGCATTTTTACGGTGATTAATTTTTCCACATCAACTTTATTTTCTGCAATTAAATCTAATGCTTCTCTAAAATATTTAGGTGTGTGATGAAATATACTTAATACCTTTATTTCATCATAGTGCAATCTTCTTGTATCAATATTTATAGAAGTTCCGGATTTACAGCCGCCAAATAAATGTACAGTTCCGCCCCTTCTTACAAACGTAAACATTCTTTCCCAAATTTCAGGAATACCGACGCATTCAACTGCAACATCTAATCCTTTGTTTTGTTCAGTAAAAGATAAGAATATTTTTTCAGGATTAGGATATTTATTCAAATCTATTACTTCATCAGCACCGCCAAATTCTTTAGCCATTTTTAATTTTAAAGGGTTTCTTCCTGCTGCAATAACTCTGGCACCTTTTAGTTTCGCTAATTTTACGAACATAAGACCAATTGGGCCAATGCCAACAACTCCAACAGTTTGTCCTGCCTTTATGCCTGTTCTTTCAACTCCATGAACAACATTAGCAAGCGGTTCTGCAAATGCCGCTTTTTCAAAGCTTAAGT
>JAEZOG010000261.1 GCA_023414155.1 Cyanobacteria bacterium OH_CFB_184
GCGTTTTCAGAACAAAAGTTGTTGTTCAAGATGTTGAAGATGAAAACACTGAAATTTCATTGGCAGATGCGAAAGAAATTGATGAAGACGTTGAATTAGACGACGAAGTTAAAATCGAAGTTACTCCTGAAAACTTCGGAAGAATAGCAGCTCAATCAGCTAAACAAGTTATAACTCAAAGAATCAGAGAAGCTGAAAGAAAATTAGTTCTTGATGAATTCTTAGAGAAAAAAGGAACTCTAACTACAGGTATAATCCAACGTGTTGAAAACAGAAATGTAATCGTAAACATCGGAAAAACTGATGCAATAATGCCTGTTAAAGAACAAATTCCTGGTGAATATTACAAATCAGGCAACAGAATAAGAGTATTTGTTCTTAACGTAAAAGAAACTTCAAGATTACCTCAAGTAATTGTTTCTCATGCGCACCCTGAAATCGTAAGAGAATTATTTGAACTTGAAGTACCTGAAATCGAAGATGGAATCGTTGAAATCAAATCTATTTCAAGAGAAGCAGGTTTCAGAACAAAAATTGCCGTAGCAAGTAACGATCCAGATGTTGATTCTGTTGGAGCTTGCATAGGACCAAGAGGAAGCAGAATTCAAACTATTATCGGCGAATTAAGAAACGAGAAAATCGATATCGTCAGATACTCTGAAGATCCTGTTGAATTTATAGTAAATGCACTATCTCCAGCAAGAATAGTATCAGTAGACATATTAGTTGACGATGAAAATTCAAGAGAAGCTTTAGTAATCGTTCCTGATGATCAATTGAGCCTTGCGATAGGTAGAGAAGGTCAAAACGTAAGATTGGCTCACAAACTTACAGGCTGGAAAATCGACATCAAGAGTGCAACTCAAGCTGAAGCTGCTGAAGCTGCTGCTGCTGCATCATCTTCTAACTACGAAGAAACTGAAGAAGTTGAAGAAGATGTTATTCTTGATGAAGAAGAAGTCATCGAAGAAGAATACGTCCTTGATGAAGACGATGTTAATTCTCTATCAGGCGCTGACGAGACAGTAGAAGAAGAAACTGAAGAATAATTCATAAATTTAAAGCCGGTTTTAACGCCGGCTTTTTTAATGCTTTATCAATTGGATATTTCATATTAACTTGTTATGCTATAGGCAGAATATTATGATTGAGTTAAAATATAATTCGGATCAGAAAGAGTGTACTCGTATGAAAAAAATAATTTTTAGCATGATTTTACTGTCACTAATGACTGCAAACGGCGCACAAGCGCAATATTCTTTTGACGACAACTACACAGAAAGTTCTTATTATACTTCTGGAAGCCAATTTTTGCAGAATTCTCAATATACAAGTGCCATAACAGAATTCAAAAAAGCTTTAAGAGAGAATCCATTTGATTTATCTTCTAAAATTGGAATTACAAATGCCTATCTATCAAGAGCTGCTTATTACAACAACAAAAGTTTTGAATATCAAAAAGCGGCTAATGACTTAAGATCAGCACTTTTTTATATGAAATACTATGATGATCTAGGCGCTGATGCTGTTACCAGCCAAGCTAGCAGTGCTGCAGAACATAATCTTAACACTGTTTTGATAAATTTAAATGCAGATAAATCAGCAAAAGCCAGATATGCAGTTGCAAAAAATTTAAGAACTCAAGGAGAATTTGCGGCAAGTGCGTATGAATTTTTCCAACTTATAAATGACAATCAATACAGAAAAGATGCATACATCGGAATTGCTGATGTTATGAAGATTTTATGCCTTCCGCAAAAGTCAGTTTTCTACTATGAAAGAGCAGTGCAATTAGACCAGAAAAATCCTGATCTTCATTTAAAACTGGCAAGAGCATATGAATCAATAAATAACTTTGATGCAGCTGCAAATGAATACAATTTAGCTCTTCAAAACTCAAATGAAAAAGAAGACATTTTACTTGCTCTTCAAAAAATTTGGGAACAAAAAATTACAACTAACCCGCAAGATGCTGAAGCCCACGCTAATTTAGGCGTTGTGTTCCAAAAACAAGGCAATCTGGCTGCAGCGATGGATCAATACAAACAAGCTGAAGCTATCAACCCCACGAATACTACTACAAGGTTGAATTTAGCAACTTTATACCAAGCTCAAAAGAACTATGACGGTGCGATAGCATCCTATGATTCAATCCTTCAGCTTTATCCAAATCACGTGCAAGCTCACATATATAAAGCACAATGCTTAAAACAACTTGGGCACAACGAAGAAGCAGCTAAAGAATACAAGCTTGCTATGGGGTATGACCCTACAAATGTCCAAGCAAAAACTGAACTTTTTGAATTGTTAAAAACAACAATGCCTGGTGATCAAATTTTATCTTACCTGTACCAAAATGTGCAAAACCAACCTTTAAACCCTAATATGTATTATGAATTCGCCTACGAACTTCATAAGGCAAACAAGCTTGATGATGCAATAACTTATTACAAAGAAACTATAAAATTAGACCCAAATAATGTCGACAGCTACATAAACTTATCGCAAGTATACAGGCAAAAAAATAACTACACTGATGCTCTTGCGACTATCGAAAACGCAAAGAAACTATTCCCGACAAATACAGATGTAAAAAACCAGTACAACTCTGTGTCAGCAGAAGTTTCATCTAAATTATACACTGACGCTTCAAATTTATTTGAACAAGGAAAATATACTCAATCAATAAATATATACAACAAAATACAACCGGCTACAGCAGAGTCGCTTCTAGGTATAGCAGCTTCTTATCAGGCGCTTGAAAACTATAAATCATCGATTTATTTCTATAAAAAAGCCCTAGAGCTTGATCCTACAAACGCTGAAATACCATATTACTTGGGTTCTGCTTACTTAAATAATGACGACTATGCAAATGCAAAAGTATACTTAAACAAAGCTCTAGCAATGGATAAGACAAATGAAAAAGCCAAAAACTTACTCAAATTTGCAGTAGAACAAGAAAACAATGCTCAACTTGAAAACGCATTGAACCTTTACGACAAAAAGAATTACATAGAAGCTTTGAAAATAGTAAATTCGGTATTGGCAAAAGATCCGGCTAACGGCGGTGCATATTATTACAGAGGATTGATTTATGACGCGCAATCAAAATACACCCTCGCAATCAATGACTACATAAACGCCATCAAGTACAGTCCTGATATAATATTAGCTCACTATTCTTTAGCTGTTGATTACGACACTGTAGGAAGATACAAAGAAGCGTCTGCTGAATACAAAAAATACCTTGCGGCAAAACCTGAAGAAAATGAATATACTAAATATGCAAGAAAAAGAGTTGCAGAAATAAAATAAAATGAACAAAACAGCGGAAGATAGAATTAAGATAGGAAATTTGAAAATCAATACAAACGTCAGTTTAGCCCCAATGGCGGGCATAACTGATACAATTGTGCGACAACTTATCAGAAAATATTCTAAAACGTGCCTATTAACAACAGAAATGATAAGCTCTGAAGCATTAGTTCAAAGACCTACAGGCGCAATCCTCCACTATGAAAAGTTTGAACACCCTCTTGTTTTCCAACTATCAGGTCACAAACCTGAGTTGATGGCAAAAGCGGCAAAAATAATAGAAGATAGAGCAAGCGCAATAGACATAAATATGGGATGTCCTGTAAACAAGGTTGTAAAAGGAACAGATGGTTGCGCACTGATGAGAAACCCCAAGCTTGCTTCAGACATACTAAAAGCTGTAAAAGATGCTGTGAGTGTTCCTGTAACTTGCAAATTCAGATTAGGCTGGAGCCAAGATGATCTTAATTTCGTAGAATTTGCAAATCTTATGCAAGAATCAGGCGCGGACTTAATCACTGTCCACGGAAGAACTCGTTCTCAATTTTATTCAGGTCAAGCTGACTGGCAAATAATTTCAAAATTAAAATCTCAAATGAAGATACCTGTTTTTGCAAACGGTGACGTTGTTGACTTGGAAACAGCAATTAAGTGCAAAGATCAATCCCAAGCAAACGGCATAGCAGTTGGAAGAGGAGCAATCGGCGATCCAACTCTCATAGCTAGAATAGAACATTATTTTAAAACAGGGGAAAAGTTACCAGAACCTTCAATAGCTGAAAAAATCGAGCTTTTAAAAGAACATCTGGATATGGAAATGAAGCTCAGAGGAGATGAAGTCGGTTTGAAATTTGTCCGCAAATTCTATCCATATTACATAAAAGGAATACGAGGCGGGGCTGAATACCGTTATAACCTTGTAAGAGAAGAATCATATTCAAACATAATGAATATATTAAATGAGATTCAAAAAGTTGGATAAGAAATTTTATACATATATTATTCAAACTGAAAATGACAAACTTTATTGCGGCTACACTGATGATGTAGAAAAAAGGTTTCAAAAACATCTTGACGGTTCTGCATCAAAGTTTACTAGAGCCAATAAACCACTTAAAATCGTTTATACAAAAGAGTTTGAAACAAAACAAGAAGCGATGAAAGAAGAATACCGAATCAAACAACTTTCAAGAAGCCAGAAAAACGAGTTAATCAAAACACAATAAACTCTTCTATTACCATTTTTCACATTATTGTCATAAGTAGAAGATAAAGGTAAAATTATCTTATATATTATCTTACTGAAAGGCATTAATAATGAAAAGTGACAACATAAAAAAAGGCATAAACAGAGCCCCTCATAGAGCGCTTTTATACGCAACAGGGATTTCAAAAGAAGGAATGAAACGTCCTTTTATAGGTATAGCAAGCTCTTTTACAGAATTAGTGCCAGGCCACGTCAATATGAGAGAACTTGAAAGAAGCATAGAAAAAGGTATTCACTCTGGAGGCGGTCAGTCATTTATTTTCGGAGTACCTGCTGTATGTGACGGCATAGCTATGGGACACTCTGGCATGAAGTACTCACTTCCTTCAAGAGAACTTATTGCTGACTGTGTCGAAACAGTTGCAAGCGCTCATCAATTAGATGGCCTTGTTTTGCTTACAAACTGTGACAAAATCACTCCAGGAATGCTAATGGCAGCATTAAGATTGGATATCCCTTGCATTATAGTAACAGCAGGACCAATGCTCGACGGTAACTGCAAAAATGAACATTTAACATTCATAAAAGGCTCATTTGAAGCAATCGGTAAACTAAGAAACGGCGAAATTACAGAAGAAAAATTATACGAAATGGAAGAAAGCTGCTGTCCTGGTTCTGGCTCATGCCAAGGGCTCTATACAGCAAACACCATGGCTTGTTTAACAGAAGTAATGGGAATGAGCTTACCTGGCTGTGCTACTGCAGCAGCTGTTAGCGCAAAGAAGAAAAGAATAGCGTTTGACAGCGGTATGCAAATAGTTGAAATGGTAGAAAAGAACATAAAACCATCAGATATTATAAATAAAGACTCAATGAGAAATGCAATAATTGTTGATCTTGCATTAGGTGGTTCTACAAACTCAATTTTGCACCTTCTGGCGATTTCTAAAACAGGAGACATCGGAATAGGTCTGGATGACTTCAGTGAACTAAGCAAAAAAATACCTCAAATAATCAAACTTGATCCATCTTCAGACCTTACAATGACAGACCTTGACAACGCAGGTGGGATCCCAGGAGTAATAAAAACAATTTATAAAAATAGCCCTGAGATGAAAAATACAAAAACCGTCTGCAATATGACTATAGAAGAAATTGCACAAAATGCATGGGTAAACAATGATATAATAAAAACTCTACAAGCACCCGTCACTTCTAACCCCGGGCTTGCAGTATTATATGGCAACCTTGCAGAAGAAGGAGCCGTTGTAAAAATATCAGGAGTAGACCCAGAATGCCTAACGTTCACAGGTAAAGCAAAGGTATACGCTTCTGAAGAAGCAGCAATGCATGCGATTGAAACTGACGAAATCACAGCTGGAGACGTCGTTGTAATTAGATATGAAGGTCCAAAAGGTGGCCCCGGAATGAGAGAAATGCTGGCTCCAACCTCATTAATAGTAGGAAAAGGACTAGGCAAAAAAGTAGCATTAATAACAGATGGTCGTTTCTCTGGCGGAACAAGAGGTCTCTGCATTGGTCATGTTTGCCCTGAAGCTGCTGACGGAGGACTTATTGGACTAGTTGAGAACGAAGATACCATAGAGATAGACATTCCAAATAGAAAAATAAATTTAAAGATTGATGAAAATATCCTAATTAACAGAAAAGCTAATTTCGTTATGCCTGAAGCAAAAGAAAGAAAAGGCTACCTTGCAAAATACGCAAAGACTGTAAAAAGCGCATCTCAAGGTGCTATAACACAGTAAGAATATAAAATAAAACAAATAGGTGGCATGTAACCATGCTACCTATTTTTACAAATATTTGTCATTTTTAAACAATAAAACAGAATAAAATTCATCGTAAACACCCGCAAACATAAGCTTTTAGGGCTTTGTATACTAATGTAATAATTAAAGGGGTATCTCCTTGAAAAAGCAAACTGAAAAGATATAATTAAATTACAGTTTAGGAACAGTTCATACGAGCTGGGATTTAAATAATTTTTGGGGAAAATAAAATATATTTGGAGGAGTAATCGTGCTAAGAAGCAGAGATATGGGGAGAGCTATAGCTGTTAGACGTTGGACTAATACGGCTTTAGAATGTTACAAAAGAGGATGCATGTGCGAAGGTTGTTTTTATTCTGATTTCTTTAACGGAACATCTCAACGCTGCCAAATGAAAGCATCAGTTTTAGAGCTTGTAAGAGTTCTTGGCAAGCCTGATGTTGAAATGCAACAAGTCCTTTTAGACTAAATTTAATTTTTTGCAAATAAAAACTCTACCAATCAGTAGAGTTTTTATTGTATTTATTTTTATTTATTTGAACCTAAATTATATCTTTGTATGAATCAGGATTATTCAAAAGATCATAATTTATTTCATTTTCATTATCTGCAATTACAGCGGTTACAACAGCATCACTTGTTACGTTAACCATTGTTCTAATCATATCAATAATTCTGTCTATCGCAAACAAGAACGCAAATCCTTCAACTAATTGATGAGGAGTTAATCCTAAACCATTTAACACAAGTGCTATAGTAATCAAACCTGCACCAGGAATTCCTGCGCAAGTACTTGAAGCTATTATAGCTAAAACTATTATTTGAACGATTTGAACAGGCTCTAGAGTCACTCCATATGCTTGTGTTAAGAATAAGACAGCAACTGTTTGGAATAATGCAGTTGCATCCATATTTAATGTTGCACCTAGTGGAAGTACAAAGCTGCAAACCTTATGAGATATGCCGCGTTTTTCACAGCAAGCTATTGTTAATGGTAATGTAGCAGAACTGCTTGCAGTACCAAAAGCAACCATCATAGCTTCAGTGATAGCAGTATAGAACGTTAAAATAGGTACTTTACTGAATATCTTCATCAACAACGGATATATTACAAATAACTGAATACCAAAACCTATCATCAAGACAAGGAAATATTTAGATATACTGTCAAATATTGTAATACCAAAGGACGAAACGGCTACGGCTGTTAATGCAAATATACCAGGAGCCGCAAGATACATAATCCAATCTGTAACTTTCATAGTTGCAGCAAATATTGATTCAAAGAAAGAAACAACAGGTCTGTTTATCTCGCCTACTTTTGCTAAAGCTATTGCGAATACAAGCACAAAGAATATGATAGGAATCATATCACCTTTAGATAAAGATTCTAATGGGTTTTGTGGTATCAAGTTTAAGAATATATTACCTATATTACCTTTTTGTTCAGCGATAGCATTATGAACCTGTGCTTGAATTTCAACTGCTGAAGCTTGATTTATAAACGACTGGACGCCATCACCGGGTTTTACTGCCAATGCAAGTACTGTACCGATTACAGCAGCCAATACGGTAATAATCCCATAGTAG
>JAEZOG010000276.1 GCA_023414155.1 Cyanobacteria bacterium OH_CFB_184
GGCGGAGAGCCTATTTTCCCCGAATGTGATATATACATAAATCCAGAAGATGGATTTGATAATAACTGCATCCGTATTCATGGAATCACAAATGAAAAAACAAAAAACGAACCCAACTTTCCAAAAGTATGGCAAAAAATTGCAAAATACTTTAAAAATTCTATAATAATAGGACATAACGTAGCAGCATCAGACATTAGTGCGCTCGCAAAAGCTTGTAAAAGATATAATATTGAACTACCAAACATTAAATATATCTGCACATATGATTTAGCAAGAAGCTACATAGATAAATACGAAGTCGAAAACTATAAATTACAGACACTATGCAAATATTTTGAAATAGACATTGACGATTACCATAACGCATTCAGTGATGCATGCGCATGTGCTGATTTATTTAAAACCCTAGTTGAAACATACCAAATTGACGTTGATTCACACATAAAAACTTTCGAGCCAGACAAAACGAAAGAATTTGTCCAGTATGTCTCTTCACCTATAATAAGAAAATCTATTATAGATTTTTACGGAACAATTAGAGGTATTGCCCTCGACAAAATAATCGTGCCTGAAGAAGTTAAATACATACGTGAATGGAGAGAAGAAAATCAAAAATATTCAACACAAAAAGAAATCTCAGAAATACTAAAAGTTATTGATAAAATTCTTAAAGATGGTGTTATCAATCTTGAAGAAATGCAAGAATTAATTACAACAGTAGAAGAATATTTCAATTATATTACGGCTTCGCCCATAACTTTTGCTACACAAGTTTTAAACGGTATGATTAAAGGAATTAGCCTTGACAAAAAGATATCTACAAATGAAGGCACAAATTTAAGAAAATGGATGTACGAAAATATTTATTTAAAAGGATATTATCCATTCGACCAAATTATGTCATTGCTTGATGCTGTTTTAGAAGATGATGTAATAACAAGAGAAGAATCTGATTCTATGGTCAAAATAATAGACTCATTATTAGAACCTGTTCAAGAACTAAACGAACAAATAAATTCTATAAAAGGCAAAAATGTTTGCTTAAGTGGAGTTTTTTCCCATGGTCAAAAATCAGACGTAGAAAAAATTATTATTCAAAATGGTGGATTTATCCACACCACAATAAAAAAAACAACTAACATTTTAATAATTGGAAACAATGAATGCCAATCTTATGCTTTTGGCAACTATGGCACTAAAGTTCAAAAGGCAATTGAATACTCAAATAAAGGTTATGACATAAAAATAATTAAAGAATCTGATTATTTTGCAAATAAAAAATCAAATACATTCTCTTCTTTATCCTGTAATTGAGTAAATACAAAATAGATTGAAAATCACTTCATCTTTTTATTTCTGTATTTACTTAAAAAAACAAAAAGAATAAGTTTAATTAACATTCTTTAAAAAACTAGCTATTTTTTTTATTTTTAGTGTTAAATAAGATAAACAGATTCTTATAAGAGTAAATTATACAGGAATTTATATAAACAATTTGCTCGAGAAATAAAACACGTTCGAATCGGATATAGAAACACCAATAAACTACACTACAAAAATCACAAAAACATTTATCCTTGTTGGCTAAAGGAAAAATAAAATGAAGATTTCGCTTTATATCGTTGAAGATTACCTCCTAAACAGAGTTAACCTGAGACATTCTTTGAACAAATTCGATGACGTTGAAGTCATTGGAGAATTTGAAACGGCAGAAGACTGTATAGAAAAAATGCAAACTCGACCTTGCGATATTGTTCTAATGGACTTGGGTCTTCCTTGCATGAACGGTATTGATGCAACTAAGCACATAAAAAACAACTTTCCTGATACAAAAATCATAGTGCTAACCTCTCACGACAACGATAATACCGTTTTAGCAGCTCTAGCTGCAGGCGCAAATGCATATTGCCTTAAAGATTCAGATGAAAACATTTTAATTGACATAATCAAAACAGTTAACAGTGGAGCACTTTGGCTCACTCCAAAAATAGCTGCCGTTCCTGCAAACCACTTGCCAAAACCAAGAGTTCCCATAGTGAAAAATATAAAATTTACTGACCACTCAGACATAAAACTAAGTGAACGTGAATTATCTGTTTTAAAACTAATGGCAGAAGGCAAAAGTAACCCTGAAATTGCAAAAGAATGCACAATAAGCACACATACTGCAAAAGCCCATGTTGCTAGTATTCTTGCTAAACTTGGAGTTGATGACAGGGTTCAAGCTTCAGTTAAAGCCGTTAAAGCTAAATTGATATAAATCAACAATTAGATTGATTTTAATTAAACAAAAAATCAACTAAAATATTATTAATAATAATTGTTGTTAAATAACCATACAGGGTTGACTTTTTTATAAAAATGAGGAAAAATAGTAATTATTACTATTTTTAAAAACTATGAATTATTCAAAACAAAGAGAACTAATCTACAATACTTTAAGAGAAAATGTTGTTCACCCATCGGCTGAATATATTTATAATGTTTTAAAAAAAGAGCATCCGACAATAAGTCTGGCGACCGTATACCGAAACTTGAAAAAACTTTCTGAAATCGGTCAGATAAAAAAAATAGAAGGGCTCGAAGGCAGAGATCACTTTGATCACAACGTTCACCCTCATTATCACATTTTATGCACAAATTGCGGGCAAATAATGGATATATCAGAAGACATCGCGCCTGAATTATGCGCGAAAGCTCAAGAAGCTTCAGGATATGATATTTATCACTATGAAATAACATTTAGAGGCATTTGCCCTAAGTGCAAAAACTAAAATTAAAAGAATAGAAAACACAGGAAAAAGCGAAAGGAGAGTACAATGGAATTAAAAGGTTCAAAAACCGAGAAAAATCTTATGGAGGCATTTTCTGGAGAATCACAAGCTAGAAACAAATATACGTATTATGCCGCTCAAGCTAAAAAAGAGGGATATGTTCATATTTCAAAATTATTTGAAGCAACCGCTAACAACGAAAAAGAGCACGCAAAAATATGGTTCAAACTACTTCATGGCGGCTCTGTAGGTGATACTATAGCTAACCTTGAAGATGCTGCTAACGGCGAAAACTATGAATGGACTGATATGTATGCCAATTTTGCAAAAGAAGCAAGAGAAGAAGGCTTTGAAAGAATCGCTTTCTTGTTTGAAAAAGTAGCACAAATTGAAAAAGAACACGAAGAAAGATACAGAAAGTTATTAAATAACATCAAAACCGGAGAAGTATTTGAAAGAGACCCTGAAGTTGAATGGGAATGCTCTAACTGCGGTCACAGTGTAGTAAATAAAAAAGCTCTTGAAATGTGCCCTGTGTGCGCGCATCCAAAAGCATATTTCTTCATAAAAGAAACTAATTTCTAAAAAAAAAATTTCCAATCAAAACCCCTAAATAGCCCCCCATCGTGGGGCTATTTTACTTTTTCTCCAGTTTTTCAATATAAAATCCAATTATTTCGGACAAAGCATGGAGCGTTAATGCGATTATTTCTACATCATCTTTCCAACCTTTGAACCCGCAGGTTTCTGGAAAAATAGCTAGAGCGCTATTTGGAAAATCCCTACAAATATCAGGTCTATTTTCATAATCAGTACATAAATTATCTTTTGACAACTTTGGGCAATAATAAAAATAAATGTCTTCTAATGAACCATATTTATTCTTCAATAGTTCAACATAACTTTCAAAAACTGAAGAAGCAATATCTATATTTTCATAAGGAACAAAAACGCTTGTAAATTGGGTTGCAAATTTATCACCTTTTGTAGCTTTTTCTTTCAATTCTTCGTAAGAAAACTCACTACAGGCAAACTTGCAGCACACTGCGCATCTGTTACAGGCAAAATTATCTCTATATTTAAGTATTTCTTGTATCTTGTAATAAACATCTTTTGATATTTCGTTTTGAAGTTTTTCAAGTGCTGCTTTTTGCCAACCAAGATAAGTGCACCCTACAGGGTAATCAGTAAAAACAGAATCTGCTTTCGCCGTGAAATCGCAATTTTCTCTGCAATTGTTGCACAAGTAGAATTTTTTTATAGAAAGGAGCTGTTTATCTATTGATTCTTGAGACTTTTTAAAAATCTCACGATAAATCTTTCTTTTCTTAACATAATCTTGTTCTAAACTATCCATATAGACACATCTTATATTAAAATGGTATTTATGAAAAGAATAAATCAATTATCCGTAAATTTAATAAACCAAATTGCAGCAGGCGAAGTAATCGAAAAACCTGCATCAGTAGTAAAAGAATTGGTAGAAAACTCAATAGACGCCGGCGCTACTAAAATCGAAGTTTCGATAACAAACGATTGCAGAAATATAAGAATAGCTGATAATGGCTCAGGGATTCACCCTGATGACATTGAACTTGCGTTTTCAAAGCATGCTACAAGTAAAATTCTTAAAGAAGAAGACTTGTGGAATATTTCTACTTTAGGATTTAGAGGGGAAGCTCTTGCAAGTGTGATTTCTATTGCAAAAGTAACTTGCACAACAAGAACAAAAGATTTTGAATACGGAACAAAAGTAGAATCTCAAAATTCAGAAATTAAAAAATCTCAAACAGGCTGTGCAATAGGAACCATTATGGAAATAAATGACCTATTCTTCAATCAACCTGCCAGATTAAAATTTTTAAAAAGCACCAAAACAGAATTTTCATATATTCAAGAACTGATGCAAGCAATTGCCCTTTCTCACCCTGAGGTTTCATTTGTATTAAAACACAACAATGCAACTGTGCTAAATACGACCCAAAATGCTGATTTGTTAACAAGAATTTCTCAAGTTTACTCATCATCAATTATAGACTCACTAAAAAAAGTCGAGAAAAAAGATTCTTTGTCAGGGATATCCATATCTGGCTTCACAAGCATGCCATCTTACACAAGATCGAGCAAAAAATCCATTTATACATTCGTTAATTCCAGAATGATAAAATGCCCAATCATATTAAAAGCAATTGATATTGGTTATAAAAACACAATGCCTTCAGGAAAATATCCTTTCACAGTAATTAATTTAGAGATTAATCCTGAAGAAATTGACGTAAACGCGCATCCGACAAAAAAAGAAATCCGATATAAAAACCCGAACCAGATATTTAATTTTGTACAAAGCGCAATAGATTTGGCACTTACAAATACATTCCACCTTCCAGAAACTTCAACTAAAAAAGAAGAACCCGTAAATCTATCTTTTTTAAATCAGGTAAAAGACAAAGAAGATGAAGATGATATTTTTGTGTCAGCCAACATAACAGAAAAAGAAATAAAACCGATTTTTCCAATAAAATCAGAAGCTTCAACTACAAATAATCAACAAAAAATAAACATCAATATACATCAAACTAGTGAAAACAGACCAAAAGACAATATAATTGGTCAGTTCAAAAACACATATATATTAATAGATACAGAAGAAGGTTTAGAAATCGTAGATCAGCATATTGCAGATGAAAGATACCTTTATGAAAAATTAAAAAACAACAAAGCTAATTCATCTCAATTACTGCTTGTATCAGATGTAATGGACCTTGAAGCTACTGATGTTGATATGTTAAATCAATCAAAAGAAAAGCTTCAGCAATTTGGTTATCAAATAGAAGCCCTCTCTCCAACACAAGTGATCTTCAAAAAAATACCTCAGATGCTATCTCACGTAAAAGTGCAAGATATTTTATCAGAGCTTCTCGATAACATAAGAGGAAATCTCGATACTTTAGAAGAGAAAATACTTATAACAACCTCCTGCAAAGCCGCTGTTAAAGCAGGACAGAAACTTTCTATCTGGCAGATGGAAGAACTAATTAAAAACTGGAGAGCCACAAAACAAC
>JAEZOG010000007.1 GCA_023414155.1 Cyanobacteria bacterium OH_CFB_184
GATTTGCGCGGTATTACTCTTCATATTGGATTATACAGTTTTTAGCATAAATTCTTTTTATTTAAATTTGCAATGTAAAAAAGATAATATGACTTGTTTATACCGATATTCAACAAATCCTGATGGAGCTCTAGGTGCGGCATTTAATCCCAGTCTAACATACAGAACAACAAGTGGGTCACAATATAAAAAACCACCGATTTACGTTTTTGGATGTTCAGTTGCATATGGGGCTTTTTTGAAAGATGAAGAAACATTTAGTGCAAGATTATCTCAGATAACAAAACGTCCTGTCTATAATAGAGGGATAAAAGGAGCTTCCTTACCACATTTTTATTATCAATTAGAAAACAACAAAGTTAACTTCTCTGAAACAAAACCTGACTATATTATTTATGTAATGATTTATGATCAAATAAGACGCTTAAATTCTGACTTTTTCCGACCGACTGACGACTGGTACAACTTAAGATATGAAATAAAAAATGGCAATTTAATACGCAAAACCCAAGAATCCAGTAAACTGCCTTGCTTTTATATTCAAAGACTTATAGGCTGTAACTGGGCTAGATTTAAATCAACATCACCATTATTTTATAATCAGAATTTTGATATTGTAAAAACATACTTCGATAAATCAAAAGAAATAATCCAAAAAGAATCACCAAATACCAAGTTTGTAATATTGCTATATGATGAGATGGAAGGTGATTTCTGGTACTTTAATTCATCAAGGCTACAAGAGTTAAGTGACTCTGGATACATAGTCATTAAAACCAGTGATTTACTTAACGGATCAGACATATTAAATAATCAAGACCGTTCTAACAAGCATCCTACAGCAAAAGATTGGAAAGTTTTAACACCATTAATTGCAAAAAAACTTGGGCTATAGTTCCTGTATTTTTCTCTTAAAAACATTAAATTTTATAAAAAATCATAGATAAATGACAAAAATTATTTTGTTGAACTTTTTGTACAGCTAAGTCACTAAAATTTGAGAGAAAAAATGATTAATAGTATTAATGGTATTTCAGATATAAATACCTATAAAAACGCAAACAAAACAAATAAACTCCAAGCAATTGATTATAATAAAGCGTCAATAAAAACAAACAACTCAATATCTTATAACTATTTAAGCTATGTTTCATTTTATGGCGCAAATATAAAACCAGCTGAAAGACTCAAAAAATCAGACTATAAAACGCCTGAATATATAAACGAAATTTCAAAAGCAAGAAGCCTATATGGAGACCAAGAAGTCATTGAGTTAGGGATGGGTAACCCAGATATTTTACCGCCAGAAGAGGCAAGAAAAACACTCAAGAAAAAAATAGACGATTTATGGTCACATAGATATAACTTTCCAAAAGGCGAATGGGACTTTAGAAAAGGTGTCTCAGATTGGTTCAACAATAGATTTGGTGTTGAATTAAACCCAAGTACAGAAATAATGATGTCAGCGGGCGCTTCTGATGGAGTTGATTTGATTTTGTCTGCATACACAGAAAAAGGTGATAAAATACTAGTTCCAGACCCTGGTTATACTGTATACAAAGACTTGACCGCAAGAAATGATTTAGAAGCAGTTCCTTTAAAGCTTGAAGAAAAAAACAACTACATACCTGATTTTGATAGTATAAAAGAAGAAGACCTAAAAGGCGTGAAAGGAATGATTTTAAATTATCCTAACAACCCTATGGGCGTTTTCGCTTCAAAAGAAGACTATAAAAAAGCTGTAGATTTTGCAAAAAAACACGATATATTTATAATTCACGACTTTGATAATACTGAAATCACCCACAGCGGTGAAAAACCTGTTGGTATTTTAAATGTTGAAGGAGCTAAAGACGTGGCTTTTGAAGTACACACTTTGAGTAAAGCACACAATATGCCGGGGATGAGAATAGGCTTTGTCGCCAGTAATAAAGAATTTATCGATAATCTATTAAATGCAAAACTATTAACAAACAATAGTGTCTATACAGCCATACAATCTGCTGCTGTAGTTGCATTACAAGACAAAGAAAATTATATAGACAAAGTCAATGAAGAGCATAGACTTCGTAAAAACACTACTATTACAAGATTAAAAGAGCTTGGAAGCGAAACAAAGCCAACACAAGGAACATACTATTTATGGGTTAAAATCCCTGAAGGCTTCACTTCAAATGAATTTTTCAAATATGTGCTTCATAAAGCTCACGTAGCATTCACCCCTGGTGAAATTTACGGTAAAAACGGGGATGATCACGTAAGAGTCGTTATGTCTGCAGGTGTTGATAAAATAAATGAAGCTTTTGATAAAATAGAAAAAGCAGGGATCAGGTTTGATGTTCCCAAAAATCAACTACCGATTGAAACTCAGAAAGAAATAGAAAAAATTTCAAAAGGTGAAATTGACCTGAAACCAAAGGCTGTTAGAGATTTAGAAAACTACAAAAAACAGCTTTATACAAAAGGTGAAAAACTACAAAGTAAATTTATTGATAAACCTAAATCTATGCAAGCTTTCATGCCTGATACTGATGCTATTGAAAACTTACCTATAAATATATTGAAAGACAGACAAAAAATTTATCTAAAAAATACAAAATCATTAAAGCCTTGCCTGGGTGAAGTAAGAGAAATATCACCATTCAGCAGTGATACGACTTACGATAACCCTAGAAACATCATTGCAAACAACTGGTGTAAAAATAATAATCCTGATGCAGAAATTATAAAAATGTATAAAGACGGTAAGTTTTATCCTGATGCAACATATCTGACTTTATTTGCCGAAAACAGGTTACAAGGCCTAGTTAATATTGAAGTTCAAGATAACGAGCTTTGGATTAGAGGTCTAAATACAGCTCCGTGGGATCAAGGTTCTAACCCTGATATTATTGGTGTTGGTACAGCATTAATGGCAAGAGCTATGAGTTTTTGTTTAGAAACAGGAAATGACGTTCTTAAACTTGCACCAAATAGCGAAAAAAATGCTGAATTTTACAAAAAAATGGGATTTAAAGATGGCGGAATAAAAGAATTCAACAGCATCGACTATCCTATCTTAACGATTGATAAAGCAGGAATGAAAAAATTCCTAGATGAATATCAAAGATTTTTGAGCAACTAAAACCATTTAGAAATAAGCCCTTTTAAAAATAAAAGGGCTTATTTTATCAGTCAAAAAATTTTACTGACTTGTGAGGTTTTAATTATTAAAAAATCTTTTTTTGAACCACAAAGACAAATCTACTAAACTGATGAGAACCGGAACCTCAATAAGTGGACCTATAACAGCTGCAAAAGCGACTCCAGAGCTTATACCAAAAACCGCTATTGAAACAGCAATAGCTAATTCAAAATTATTTCCTGCGGCTGTAAAGGCAAGAGTAGCTGATTTTTCGTAATTTGCTCCTAATTTTTTGCTCATAAAAAAGCTGAACAAAAACATTATCGCAAAGTAAATTGTAAGCGGGATAGCTATTTTTATAACATCCATAGGAATTTGTACAATCAAATCACCTTTTAAACTAAACATAACAACTATGGTAAATAACAAAGCAATAAGAGTTATATGACCTATCTTGTAAACAAATCCATCATGGTACCAATCATACCCTTTTATTTTTATTAAAATTGTTCTAGTTAAAAAACCGAGTATAAAAGGAATCCCAAGGTATATAAATACACTTTGTGCAATCATACTGATGTCAACATTGACTATAGAACCTTTTAAACCGAATAATGGAGGCAGCACGGTTATAAAAAACCAGGCATAAACACTGAAAAATAGAACCTGAAAAATACTATTAAAAGCGACAAGACCAGCCCCATATTCAGGAGAGCCGTCTGCTAAGTTATTCCAGACAAGAACCATCGCTATACATCTTGCAAGTCCAATCATAATAAGCCCGACCATATATTCAGGATAGTTATGCAAAAATATTATTGCAAGAAAAAACATCAATACTGGTCCGATAATCCAATTTAGCCCCAGAGATAAACCGAGTATTTTTTTGTCTTTAAAAACTTGGGGTAATTGTTCATATTTTACCTTAGCAAGTGGCGGGAACATCATAGCAATAAGACCTATTGCTATAGGTATGTTGGTTGTTCCAACTTGAAATTTATTAATATAATCGTGCACGCCCGGAACAAAATAACCGATCGCAACACCAATGCCCATAGCTAAAAATATCCACATAGTGAGATATCTTTCTATAAAAGACATTTTTGAAGTCACTTGCTTGCTCACAGATTTCTCCTTACTAATTCATAAATTCATTATATACTAATTGGCGTTTTTGCCAAATAGTATTTAAAAGAAATATTTAGTTAGTAAGCTTTATCTATTTTTTCTTTTAATATTAAACAGTTAAACAAGTCTGAAACACAAGGACAAACGAGTTTATAAAATATTTTTAATCCTCTTTTTTCAGAATCAACAAGTCTGACTTTTTTCATAATTGCAAGATGTTTTGAAATCGTTGAAATATCAACTCCGACTTGTTCTACTATTTCACAGACGCATTTTTCACCATCAGATAAAAAATCTATTATAAAAAGTCTTGTAGGGTGAGCAAGTGCTTTCATAATCTCTGAACGGTGTTTATATTTTTTTTGTATATCATTTTTCATAAATTAAATTATACCATATCGAATTTTACTGGGGGTTACGTAATCCAATTGTAAATAGGATTATAAACAGAGAATATTGAGAGAAATGTAATGAAAAATTTCCCTATAAAAATTAAAAGAGTATATGAAATACCGTCACAAGAAGATGGCACCAGAATTTTAGTAGATAGGCTCTGGCCAAGAGGCATAACAAAAGATCGAGCTGCTATAGATTATTGGTTTAAGGAAATTACACCTAGCAATGAACTTAGAAAATGGTTTGGTCATAAAAAAGAAAACTTTAAAGAATTTGCAAAAGAATACACTGAAGAATTAGAGTCGCAAAAAGACACATTAGAAAAGGTCAAAGAACTTTCGCATCACAATCCTGTAACACTAATCTATGCAGCAAAAGATCCTCAGATAAATCATGCAATTGTTCTAAAAAAAGTTTTGGAGAAAACAAAATAGAAGAATCAATCCTTAGTCAAAATCATTTGATTACAAGTAGATATTATATTCTGTGTTACAATTAGACGAATTAACCAGGAGAAAGGAATTATATGATTTGGCAAGAAGTTCAACAGAATGCGGATGAATTAGTAAAAGAAGGATACCATATACTATCTGAAAGTGAATTATTTGGATGGGCAGAAATAAATAAACTCCCTAAAGAAGCTGGCGTTTCAGCTATCTATAAAGGGAAAGAATTATTATACGTCGGTGAAACAGAAAATTTATATAATAAATTCACAAAACACCACGACAATCCTAACAGCAAATCGATTTTTAGACGTAATTTAGCTGAAGTTAAACTAGAAATACCTTTTAAGAAAAATGCAAAAGGGAAAAAAGAATCAACTATGCCAGTTGAAGAAATAAATGCAAAAACAAACGAATATCTTAAAAACTGCTGTTTCCGTTATCTATTAACTGATCTTGGCAGAACTGAACTAAAAGAATACATAATAAAAAGATACAGTCCTGTTTTAAATAAAAAATAAATTACAGCTCTCATTAGAGAGCTTTTATTTTAATAAAGAAGAAACCGTCGAATAAACATATGCAATAGCTATAAATACTAGAGCAGAAGTCATTACTATTCTAAAAATCAAACCACCAATACCATTTTCAGTATTAGCATTAGATTGTTTTACAGATTTTTTAGAAGGGGTATTTTTACTAGAAGATGATGACTTTTTACGAGCTTTTTGCAGTTCTGAAGAGTATTTAACCTTAAGTGTATTATTTGTAGAACCTTTGCCTGTCATTAAAAGCTCTTCACTAAAAACTGATTTATCTAGTTTTTTACTGTATCCATATTTTACATTATGATAAAAAATCGCTATTTCGTAGGCTCTTTCAAGACATTCAAGAGCGATTTTTCCATCTTTTACCGCAACAGAAGAGTGAGC
>JAEZOG010000064.1 GCA_023414155.1 Cyanobacteria bacterium OH_CFB_184
GAACAGGTAAGTATTCTTTTAATTTTGAAACAACACCAACTGGACCAGAACCTGGACCACCGCCTCCGTGAGGTGTAGAGAAAGTTTTATGCAAGTTAACGTGAACTATATCAAATCCCATTTTTGCAGGGGTTGAGTAGCCCATAATTGCGTTCAAATTAGCCCCGTCATAGTAGAGTAATCCACCTACTTCGTGAACTAATTTGGAAATTTCATTTATATTTTCTTCGAAGATACCTAATGTATTTGGATTTGTCAGCATTATAGCTGCTGTGTTATCGTCTAAAACTGATTTAAGAGCGTCTAAATCAACTTGCCCGTTAGGTAGTGATTTGATTTCAACAATGTTAAAACCACACATAGCCGCTGTTGCAGGATTAGTTCCATGTGCAGAGTCAGGAACTATTACATTTTTTCTTGTTTCCTTTTTATTTTCAAAATATTTTTTTACTATCATCATCCCGCATAGCTCACCATGAGCGCCTGCAGCAGGTTGAAGTGTAATTGCATCCATACCTGTGATTGTTTTTAAAGATTCTTGCAATAAATACATTAATTTTAAAGAACCCTGGCAATCTGATTCGTCTTGAAGCGGATGAAGGGAAGCAAATTCTTCTAGCGAAGATAACATTTCATTTACCTTCGGATTATATTTCATAGTACAAGAACCTAGTGGATAGAAACCTTTTTCTATGCAAAAGTTCAAGTCAGATAACTCTTTGTAGTGTCGCATAGATTCTAGCTCAGAGACTTGCGGCAATATAGTATCTTGATTATCAAGGTATTTTTGAGGAAGAAACTCGAAATTTAGTTCTTCTTGCGTTAAATCGATACCTGTATTATTTTCTATAGATTTTTCAAAAATCAGTTTTACCATTTTATTCCGCCTTAGTTGAAAGATAGTTTTTAAGAAGTTCTTTTGTTTTCATCGCTCTATAGATGATTTCTTCATTTGAAGCATTTTGATAAAGAGCTCTTCCTATTCCAACAGCTCTTGCTCCGGCTTCTAAATAGTCAGTGAATCCTTCAATTTCGATATTACCCGTTGCAACTATATTTAAAAATGGCATAGGTCTCAATAAATCTTCTATATATGTTGCTCCGCCCATAGGTCTAGTCGGATAAATTTTTATTAATGGAGTTCTTGCCTTCCACGCTGAATAAGCTTCATTAGGCGTTGTAGCAGTCATAACCAATGGTACTTCATTACTTTGGCAAAGTCTTACTAAGTTCATTTGAAACACTGGTGACACGATTAATTTTGCACCTGCATTAATAGCAAGGCTTGCTTGCCTTTGGGTAATAATTCCGCCAGCAGCTATCGTTAAATCTTCAGATGCATTAAGGTATTTAATTGCTTCTGCAACTGAGTTGTTATTCACTATAATCTCGATTATAGAAATACCACCTTTAACTAGTGACTGAGCAATTTCTACAACTTTTTCACCATCATCTACTCTTACAACAGCATAAATTTTTTCATTTAATATTTTTTTAATAGCATTCATAATTAATTATTTTTTCTCTTTACTTTTATTAGGTTGAACATTAGTTTTTTTTCTTCTTCATCTTCTTCTTTTTCATATCCAAGAAGGTTTTCCAAATCTGATCTTAAGTCTGCGATATTTTCATATTTTTTCAAAATCCCATCTACAGCAACTGAAACATCACCTGTTTCTTCTGAAACGACAAGGCAAGCACAGTCACAAGCTTCACTCATTCCAATTGCAGCTCTATGTCTGGTTCCATATTTCCAACTAAGCTTTGGATCTTCTGTCAGTGGTAGCAAAACGCCTGCTGCTAATATTTTATTGTCTTGTATTATAACAGCTCCATCGTGAAGGGGTGTATTTGGATGGAATATAGTTAATATCAATTCTGTTGAAACATCAGCGTTAAGCTTTGTTCCGACTTCTGAATATAATGTGTTTTGATCACTTTTTTGTAAAACAATCAAACAGCCGCATTTGGTTTTGCTGAAATATTTAACTGCTTCAATAATCTCTCTTACTACATTAGAACTGTTTACTGTATTTGCTTTTTTATTAAAAAAGATACTTTTACTGATAAATCCTGTTTGACCAAGATATCCTAATAGTTTTCTTAATTCTGGTTGGAAGATAACAACCAAGCTGAAGATTACAATACTAACGAGCGTTTTTAAAAATACACCTATTATTTGCAGGTCAATCTTAATCAGTAGCTCACTGAACGCCCAAGTAATCAATAAAAAGAAAATACCTTTTACTAATTTTTCAGATTGAGTTCCTTTAATGTATTTTTTGTACGAAAACAGCAAGACAAGTGCAATAAACAAAAGCTCTGCTATGTTTAACATATTGAACTTTATATCCATGCTTTCAAGAGGAAATTTAACTATGTTTAAGAAGTTTTCGAGCATTTACTCTTCCTATTGAAATTTTGTAGGAACAACATCACATTCAATCAGCTGTTCATAAGTCTGTCTCTCTATAATAATATCAGATTTTCCATTATTTACAAGTACAGCAGCTGGCTTTAATACTCGGTTGTAGTTGCTTGACATAGAGTATCCATATGCGCCTGTAGTGTAGAAGCATATTAAATCGCCAGCTTCTAATGAAGGCAATGTAATATCTTTTGCAAGGATGTCTCCTGATTCACAGAATCTTCCAGCGATTGTAACTTTTTCTGTAGAAGGTTCTGTTGGCTTATTTACAACTTCAACAGTATATTTTGCTTGATACAAGCTAGGTCTCATATTATCTGCCATACCACCGTCAACAGTGAAGTATTTTCTACCGTTAGGAACTTGTTTTGATGTTCCTGCTGTATATAATGATACTCCTGATGTACCAACGATGCTTCTTCCTGGCTCAATATAGATTGTAGGCAGTTTAATTTCATATTTTTCAGAATTTACTTTTATAGAATCTATTATCACTTCTGCGAATTCATATATAGATATAGGTTCATCTTCTTCTGTATATTTGATTCCCAAGCCTCCGCCAAGGTTTATATCAGTTAATTCGATACCGTATTTATCTTTGATTCTAGACATTTCTTTGAAGAATACGCCGATTTCATCAAAATAAACTCTTTTTTCAAATATTTGTGACCCTATATGTGCATGAAGTCCTGCTAAATTAAGGTTTGTATATTCATCTTTTATTAACTCAATAGCTTCATCAAGTTGAACAAGATCAAATCCAAATTTTGAATCTAAATGCCCTGTTTGAATGTATTCGTGAGTGTGGCATTCTATACCCGGGGTTATTCTTAGTAATATTTTAACTGTTGTATTATACGATTTTGCTATGTTATCAAGCATTGCTAATTCAAGGAAGTTATCAACCGAGATTGCGCCAACTCCTACTTTTAAAGCAAGTTCAAGCTCTTCAGAGTTCTTGTTGTTTCCGTTGAAGATTGTATTTGCCATATTAAAGCCAGCACTGTGAGCTGTATAAATTTCTCCACCAGAACACAAATCTAAGCCGAACTCTTCTTCTTGCATGATTTTACAGATAGCCTTTGTCATAAAAGCTTTTGCAGCAAACATCATATTAATATTTGGATAATTCTTAAACGCATTTTTATAGTCTCTTGTAATAGATTTGATCGTTGCTTCATCAAAAATGTATAAAGGTGTACCATATTGATTTGCTAAATCAACTAAATCACAACCACCAATTTCGATATGGTTATCTTGGTTAATTTTCGTTGTAATAGGTCTGATGTTTTGATTTGCTGTCTGTTGCATGTTGAATCCTCTGTACTCACTACTCTATGAACATATTTTAGCATTAATCCCCTTAAAATACTAATAAGATTTGATAAAATTATAAAAAGTATTATTATATATTTATGAAGAAACTATTTTTTATATTTCTAGCTTTTTTATCAATTCAAGCTGTATCATCAGCAAGCGCAGTTGACTATGACCTATTGTACTATCAAGCGCAACCTTGTGATGTCAAGCTAATGCACGGTATAGACCCATATCAGGAAGAAGAATACAGCAAATACGCATGGTCGCCGTATCCGCTTTTTAGAACAAGCTCTTATATGTACTTTAAATCAATTGAGATTCCGCCAGGGTATTACCTTTTAACCCCTCGAAATTTCAAAGGGAAAGATTATGTTCTATTCAAATCAGCAGGCAAGGTTCAATTCATCATACCTGTAGTAAAAATAGACACAATTCCTTTAGATTTTTATCAAAAACAAATGCCTGTTCCAAGGTTGACTAAAGGCCAAAAATTCAGAAAAAGCATAAAAGATAAGTTTTATTCTCTATTCAAAGACTCTAAAAAAATCCCGCCACCAAGCTCTTTTGTAGAAGTTGTCCAAGAAGGCAGATATATAGTTCTGAAATTTTACTACGAAAATAACTGTTATTATTTAGCTTTCAGAAAAAGTAAATACTAATCTATATTATTTTTCGGACTATTTTTACTATCTTATTTTTTATTTTCGTTAAGATGCCTTTATTGAAGTTGGCAAAGTTTTCTTTGAAGTTACAATTCAGCATTCTGCAATACATTTTGCAGCCTTTTATCGACTTTCTGCAATGTGTTGATTTGGAATTTACCCAGATATTTTCAGGGGTATCTTCTTTTAAAGAGCCAACAGGTTCCATATTAAAGCACAGCCTTACATCTCCGTATGGGTCAATTGCAAAATTTGTACTGCCAACATCGCATTTAATAGCTTTTAATATATCAGTAGGATTATTGAAGAAGATTTTCATCGCTTCTAACTGCTCAAATGAATTGTAAATAGAGTGTCCTGCTTCTTTCATTTTAACTAATTTGTCCAAAACTTCTATAGCTTGTTTAGACATATCCATATATTTTTTTAGAAGTTCTTTTGGCATTTTATAGTTGCTGGTATTTAAACCGGCACGTTCACTATACGCATGGAATGATTCAGTATCATCAACCAGTTGGAACATAATGCCATTAAGCTTATTAGCTGTTACAAATTCTACTAATGGTATGATTTCTGATAAGTTTTCAGGAAACATTATTGTTGCTATATTGATTCCAAGATTAGAATTTTTTTGTTGTTTCAGTTTATTTAGAGTCAAGATTGCGTCTATAGCTTTTTTGCAGCTTTCTTCTTTTCCTCTTGATTTGTCGTGAATTGAGCAATCATTAATAGAATTCAACGAAATGTTAATGCTTTCAATTGAAGAGTTAATTATGTCTTCATAGTGCTGACTTATACTATAGGCATTTGTCATTGTTGAAGGGTGTATGTTTTTAGACTTTGCATATTCAGCAAGTTCAAATATATCGCCTCTTAAGAACGGCTCTCCACCGGAAAAACAAAACCAAAAACCCTCTCCAAGCCATTCGTGGAGCTGATCAATTATCTTTTTCCATTCATTTGTCGTAAGTTCTTTTCCAATAACATCACCAGGTTTTGTCATCCATTTAGAACAAGTCACGCAACGCATTTGGCACCTATCAGTTACATCAAATGTAATCTGTTGAGGTTTGTTTAGCTCTTTAGATTTATTTTCTTTTGACATATCTATCCCCTATTAAAAAAATCGTAGCAACCAACTTCACTTATGTCAAGGCAACTTGGATTTAAAATATTCATATACTTTTTTAGCTTGACTTGGTGTAAGCAGTAGTTTTAGCTCATCAATAGAAAGTTTTGAAATTGCATCAACATTTCTGTATTTTTCAATCAATAATTTTTTATTTTTATCAAATAAACCCTTTATATCATCTAACTGTGAAGTCGTGGCTTCTTTTGAGCGAAGCTTGCGATGATAAGTTATTGCAAAACGATGCGCTTCATCTCTTATTTTTTGGAAAAAGAATAATGATTTTGAATTTATCGGAAAAATAACAGATTTTTGTTTTTTAGGTAAAAAGACTTCTTCTATTCTTTTTGCCAGTGATACTATATTTTGATTATCGATTCCAAGTTCGTTTAAAATTGAACATGCACTAGAAAGCTGACCTTTGCCACCATCTACTATTATTAGATCAGGGAACGGCAGATTTAATTCTTTAAGCTTGCTATAGCGTCTATGAATCACTTCTCTCATAGATTGGAAATCGTCGGGCTTTGAGTCTACAGATTTTATTTTAAACTTCTTATACTCAGATTTCTTAGGGAAGCCATTTTCAAAAACGACCATAGATGCGACTGTGTTTGTCCCTTGTATATGAGATATGTCAAAGCATTCAACTTTATGTGGGAATTTAGTCAAGGACAATTTTTCTTGAATATAACTTCCGACCTCGTTATATTCATTTTGAATTTTATTCATAGTGTCGATTTTGATTTTTTCAAGATAATAATCAGAATTTTTCTTAGCTAACTCTAAAATCTCGGTATTTCTTTTAGAATTTGCAAAGTTGATTTTTACTTTTTTTCCTCTTTTTGAACTCAGCCAATCTTCGAACAGTTGCTTTTCTTCATCTGATATAACTGGTTTGAAAATTATTTCTGAAGGTATTTCTTTATCAGAACCAAGTTCATAATACTCTTTTATAAATGAAGTTATTAGTTCTGATTCTTCATTAAAGTCTGATCTATCAAGTTCAAAATCTTTTTTCTCAATAAGACGACCATCTCTGATCATTAATAGCGAAATAGCTGTATTACTTGAGTCATAGCTTACTGAAATAACATCTTGATTTATATTAGTGTTTTCATAGATAACTTTTTGTTTTTCTATTGTTTTGAGGATGTCAAAATAACTGTCACGATATCGTGCAGCTTTTTCAAACTCTTGATTTTGAGCAAAAATTTCCATCTGTTTTTTGATTTCATCTACAAGTTCCATCTGTTTACCAGATAGGAACAATTCAACATTGGCAATAATTT
>JAEZOG010000164.1 GCA_023414155.1 Cyanobacteria bacterium OH_CFB_184
CGGAAAAGACTCACTCAGTATGCCTATTTGACAAATGGATTGATTTTTAGAATTTGCATATTCTACATCAAAATATAAAACTTTTTTCATTTTTTCCTAAAAATTGCGCAATTAAAAACTAATTATAGCATAATATGAAAAAATCATGAATATAAACTAAAAAAGCCCACCTGGGTGGACTTTTAATAAATGGCGGGACCGACGAGTCTCGAACTCGCGACCTCCTGCGTGACAGGCAGGCACTCTAACCAACTGAGCTACGATCCCTTGAGATAAACTGATTATAAAACAAGAAAAAAAAATTTGCAACATACTTGATTGAGAACTTTTTTTAAAAAGTTAAATATATCTTCTTTTTAGAAGAGTTTACTATTGTTCTTTTTACACTATAATTATAGATAATAATTAATATAAAAGAGGCTCTTTATGAACAAATATTTGCTAGAAATTGGAACAGAAGAATTACCGTATAAGTTTATTTCAGGCGCAATCGAGCAGTTAAAAACAGGTTTCGAAAAGGCACTTGAAGAAAATAAAATCACTTTTTCTGGCATAAAAACATTTGCAACTCCAAGAAGACTCACTCTTGTAATTGAAGGGCTTCCTATAAAACAAGAAGATGTTGAAAAAGTCATAAAAGGACCTATTGCAAATATTGCTTATGATGAAAACGACCAGTTAACAAAAGCAGCTATCGGTTTTGCAATTAAAAACGGTGTTGATCCGTCTGCTTTGTTTAAACAAGATAATTATGTTTGGGCGAAAGTCGAGCAAAAAGGAAAAGTTACAGCTGATGTATTGAAAGAAGTTGTACCTTCTGTGGTTCTGAAGTTAAAAGGCTCTCACTTTATGAGATGGGCGGATTTGGATGTTAAATTCCAAAGACCGATAAGATGGATTGTTTCGCTTTTCAATAATGAAAAAATTGAGGTTCAAATAGCGGATATAAAATCTTCTAACATTTCAAGAGGTCACAGATCTACCTCGGATTCAATAGAAATAACTGATATTGATAAATACGAAGACATTTTATATTCAGTAAATGTGATTGCTGATGCTGATAAAAGAAAAGCCCAGATTGTAAAACTTGCAAAAGCTAAAGCTAGTGAAATCGGCGCAGATATTGTTATTGAAGATGAACTTTTAGATGAAGTCACATACCTTACAGAGTGGCCGGTGCCAATAGTTTGTGGGTTTGAAGAAAAGTATCTTGATATTCCTGAAAAAGTTACAGTTACAGTTATGGCTTCTCATCAAAGATATTTCCCGCTTTATAAAAACGGTAAATTGTTGAATAAGTTTATAACGATAGCAAATTACACAGGAGATGCCTTCGATAATATAAGAGCAGGTAATGAAAGAGTAGTTACTGCAAGGTTGGAAGATGCTATTTTCTTCTTTAAAGAAGATACTCAAAAGCCTTTAGAATCTAAGTTAGAGGCTCTAAAAGGTGTTACTTTCCAAAAAGGTTTGGGTTCAGTTTATGACAAAACCCAAAGAGTTGTCGAATTGTCAAAATACATCGCAGATAAAATCGGCGTGAAGTCCGATAACATTGAAAGAACAGCACTTCTTTGCAAAGCTGATTTAGTTACCAGTTTGGTATTTGAGTTCACTGAGCTTCAAGGATATATTGGTGCTGATTATGCAAGACTATCTGGTGAACCGGCAGAAGTTGTCGAGGGGATCAAAGAACATTATTATCCTTTAAATGCCGAATCAGAACTTGCTAAAGGAATTGAAGGACAAGTAGTTGGTATCGCAGATAAAATCGATACAGTAGTTGCTGTTTTTTCTGAAGGAAGAAAAATTACAGGATCTCAAGATCCATTGGGCGTCAGAAGAGCAACTTTGGGAATTTTAAAAACGGTTATTGCTAATAATCTTGGCATCGACTTACTTGAATTGATCAAAAAATCTATTGATTTGCTTCCTGTAAAAATTGAAGATAAAGATAAATTATTCAATGATATAAAAGAATTCTTTGAACAAAGATTGATAATTTTCTACTCTGATAATTACAGGCATGATGTTATTGATGCTTGCATCGCAAACAAAAATGTTTTATCTGATTTGCAAGATTTTATCAAAAGATTAGACATCGTGACAAAGTTGGTCGCAACAAATAATTATTCTCAATTCCACGAGGCTATCAACAGAATAATCAGAATTATTAAGAAAGAAGAGTCCTTTAATCCCCCAACAGGTGATTTGTTTATTAGCCAACAAGAGCGTAATCTATGGGATTGTATAAATGCTATAAACGCTGATAAACTAACTTATGAACAACTGGCAGATGAATTATCGAAATCAGTTGATACAATAAGTGAATTTTTCGACAAAGTTCTTGTTATGGATGAAGATCAAAAAATTAAACAAAACAGAATTAATCTTCTTTCAGTAGCTAAACAAAAATTTGATAAATTGGCTGATTTTAGTAAGATTGTTCATTAGTATCTCACAAGTTTGCCCATCAAAATGCTAGCAGGTATTGAATATCCTGTAGTTTGAGGTACTCACGGTAGCAAAAATTACGAAGGATTAAAAATGGATAACTTTAGACCAATTATTGTTATTTTACTTTTGATATGCTGTGTTGGGTTTGCAGATACAAGCTATGTGAAGAAAAAAATCACAGATCAAAAAATTCTTGCTTTATACAAAAATAAAACAAAGATTTTAGGGTTTGGTCTTGAAGAAAAAGGTAATTATCTCAGCGTTAAAGATGTGTTAAGAGGGACTCCGGCAGCTAAAGCAGGGGTTTTGAACAGAGATATTGTTGTGTCTTTGAATTATATTCAGGTTTCTGATGTAGACAAATTTAAAGAGGCACTAGAAGAAGTAGAAACAGATAAAAAAATAGTCCTTGGCATAATAAGAGAAGGCGAACGCGCTGTTAAATACATAAGTATCACGCCTCGAAATATTCGTCCTGCTTATTGATTAAAATAGCAACAAGCTCAAGCTGATGAAGAACATGCCTGATATTATGCCTATCATTACTTTGTGGTTATCGCCGTATTCTCTAGCTAATGGTAATAAAGTATCTAGTGAAATGTAAACCATAATTCCCGCAACAGCACCAAACATCATTCCTACAGCTAATTCTGGCAAGAATACTTGTGCAAATGCAAGTCCTATTAACGCTCCAATGGGTCCTGCTAATCCTGCAAGAAAAGAATAGAATATTGCAAGGCGTTTTTTACCTGTTGAATGATATATAGGAAGTGCTATTGCTATACCTTCAGGCAAGTTGTGGATTGCAATTGCTATTGCAAAGGGGATTCCCAGTTTTAAATCCGCGCTTGCAACAAGAAAAGTTGCAAGACCTTCAGGAAAACGGTGTATTGATATAGCAAGAGTCGTTAAGACTGCTGCTCTTGATATTTGAGGATTATGGATTTGATCAGGTGTTGGCTCATTTCCGTTATTTAATAAGTCAGTTCCAATGTGTGCCGGCATATAGTGGTCGATAAGATAAGCAATCCCAGCTCCGACAAAGAAAGAAGTAAAAGCCACCAGTTGAGCTTTTTGGTTGAATGCTTCTGTTAAAAACTCTTGCGATTCGTGCAAAATTACATATAAAGCGATAAAAAGCATAACTCCCGCCGAAAAGCCTAACCCTATTGAAAGTGCGCTTAAATTTGTCCTTTTAACAAAGAATGTTAAAAAACCGCCCCCAACTGTTGCTAAACCTGCAAGTACTGTAATTATAAATGCTATTGCGTAATTATGTTCCATTTTCGCTCCAATAATTAGTTATGATTGCTTGTATATTTTCGTTTTTAATTTTTTCTAGTATTTGTGATTTGTTATGGTTTTTTAATTCGTCTAATTCTTTTAACGTGGCTACTGCTTCACATATAACGATTTCATTTTCATGAGAAAGCAGGTTTGTTATTTCTGTTGCTGCGTTTTTGATTTTTAATTCTTTTATTACTCCAAGAGCCGCTAATATTCTATGTTGGCAGTGAGTTAATTCTTTTAAAACATAGTTTTTTTGTTGTTCCCAAAAAGTATCAGGTTGATTTTTTAGCAATTCAAGTATGCTTTTTAATTCATTTTTTGTATTCTGATCTTCATCAAAGATATATTCATCGTTGTTTGCAAGAAGTTCGATTTTTAAAAGTGCTCTTAATAAAATCTCAGAAATTTTGCTTCTGTAGTGGTTATCTTCTTTGTTTATTTTTATCAGTTCTTCGAGGATTTCATACAATTCAAAATCAAAAACCTGTGAAAGCGGTAATATTTCTCCAAGTCCTGATAGTATATTATCGATTGCGATAAGTGCATTTTTTTGATGGTCTGAATGCAGCATCGCGTTTAAACTCACTAGATACGGGATTTCTCCAGCGATGTTTTCCGGCATCGTAGATTGTTTCATCGCTTCAAAAATTTCATTTATAGGAGGGTTTTCTCTATAGGCAACAAAAAACTTAACCGCTTTTAATTTGTCAAAATCATCAGAACTTTTTAAAAGTTCAAGAGCTTTTTGGTAGCTGGTTTTATCAGACATTTTACCAAGTGCTTGAGCAGAATTTATGCTTAAAGTTTCACTGTCGCAAAAAGCATATTCAATAAGAACTTCTAGAGCTATTGTGTCAGGAATGTATAAAAAATACTTTGCTGCGTATGTTTTTTGAGAGTCAGTACCTTTTTCTAAAAGTTCTAACAGTTCGTCAGTCAAGTCTTCATTTGCGTATTGAGATAGAATTCTTGCAAAAAGATCGTCATAATCTTGAGAATATATTTCAAAGAATTTTATAATATTTTTGTAATTATTTTCGGTTATATTTTTTTCGATTCTTTTACAAACATTGTTTTTTATAAAGTCAAAAAGATAATTCGATTTATCCGCTAAAGATTTGAATAGTGCAACAT
>JAEZOG010000176.1 GCA_023414155.1 Cyanobacteria bacterium OH_CFB_184
TCATAAAACTGCTGTTTTGAAGAAAGTTCACTTAAGTAATAGTTCTTTTGAATCTCCAATTTTTCATCTAAAGTTTTTTTGTGCCAGTCATTGTTTTCATTCAGTTGCTTTTGTAAATCAACTTCAAACTTTTGCCTATAAGATAGCAACTCGTTTTCATACCAAACTTTTTGCGACTCGACTTTTTCTAAAAGCATTTGCTCTTGGTATTTTTTATGATTTTTAAGCCCTTCATCGTAGATAAGTTGTTGCTTGGCAGCAATATCTTCGTAATTTTTTCCCAATATATCAAGCTGCGTTCTAACAGCTTCTTCAAAGAAACTTTTTAGATTGTCTGTCTTTGTTTGAATCAACCTGCTGAAAAATTCTTTTTGAGTATTTATATCAAGCTGAGATTTGTGTTCAACGGTGTTTATTTTTTGCTCTAACTTTGCAAGGAGATCATAAATTTTAACTTCAAAATCTGAGATGTGATCTGAATTATGTTTGTATTTTTCTTTTATGTATTGGTATAATTTTGTTTCTGCTTGAACATATCTATTTTCATTTTGTTGTTGTTTTTCGTTTATATACTCATACAGTTTCGCTTCTGCTTGGATAAAACTATCCTGATTTTGTTGAGTTTTTTGATTGACATAATCATACAATTTTGACTCTGATGGATGTAAAACATTCAAAATATCTTGTTTTGTAGATTCTATAGATTTATACAAATCTGATTCTATCTTGAGAGTTTTATTAGAAATTATATCTTTTTTTTCTTCTATAGATTTATATAAATCTTTTTCTACATCACAAATTTTCTGATAAATCTGTGTTTCTTTAGTTTGAGTGAGTGATTTGCTTTCTTCAAACAAGCCAAAAAATTGCGCAGTCCTATCTTCTAATTGATTGTGCAGCTCTGTTTGAACAACGCCAAGTTGCTCACTTAAATATTTTATTTGGGCGTTAAATTTTTCATTAATTTCTTTTTTTTCCTTTTCAAACTCTTGAAAAAGAATGTTTTTTACACCCTCTTGTCCTAAAAACTTTTCAAAAGCCTTTTGCTTATACTCTGAAATCTTATCTTTCCATGGTGTCAAACGCAAATAATCATAATACTCCTGGAAAAGCGGGTGATTGTTTTCATAACTCCACGGCTTAAATCTTCCTGCAAAATGAATTATTTTGTACTCATGATATTTTTGAAATAGGCCTTGGTATCTTGATGCATCATATTGGAAAAATTGAAAATTCCATTTTCTTGGAAGAACTTTTATTCCATCTTTGAGCACAACATTTAAAACATCTTGATCCTGCCACAGAATTTTTTCTTTATTATTTTTTGCATAATCAAACAATTTTTGTTCAATATTATCTTGTCTCCACTTATCAAGATTGATAAGCATAACGCCTGCATTACAATAAACAGGAAGATCAAGTCTTTCCGCCTCATTTTCACTCTCTACATCAGGTACCATCGCTGCATATTTATTGGTAATTTCTGTTGAATATAATTCTTTTAAACTACCTGTTACAACAATGTCACAATCTAAATAGAGAATTTTATCTAACTTAGGAAATATAGAAGGCATTTTAAAACGATAATAACCTGATACTGGCACGTGAAAATGCTTAAACTCAGGATTGTAATCTTTTAAAAGCGGGCAATCTTTAAAGTCTTCTTTATTCATTTTGATGAAAGAAAGTTCAAAATCTTTGATATACTTTAAAGATTCAAGCTGAGCCTTGCTTTCTTTAGAAAAACCTCCATCAAGAACGTAAAAGTTGAATTGTTCTTCTTTATCAGAGTTCTTTAAAATAGAAGTAATGGCAACTCCGATTTGCTCGGTATAGTTGTTGTCCGCATTAAAACAGATATTATATGCACCCATTAGCACAGCCCTTCAGCAATTATGTTTGAATGTATTTTACAATAATTACGTAAAAAGGGCAACAAAAAATCTAGCCAAAAGTCTTGATTTGCAAGGATTTCTTATTCTTTTTACTTTATTCCGTGTTTAGTATAATATGATTTGGTAAAATAAAGTTAAAATGCCGATATAATTATGATAGATATAATAAAAAAAGCTAAAGAAACCCATTTGCTTGAAAAAGAAGAAATAGTATCTCTTTTATCAAGCAATGATTTTGATGAAGAAATATTTGCCGCAGCAGATGAAGTTAGGAAAAAATACGTAGGAGATTGCGTTCACCTAAGGGGATTGATTGAGTTTTCAAACATTTGCAAGCAAAATTGCCTTTATTGCGGGCTTAGAAAAGATAATGAAACAGTACAAAGATACAGATTAACTGCTGAGCAAATAATTGATTTTGCAAAAAAAGCACACTCGTATGGGTATAAAACAATCGTAATGCAGTCAGGAGAAGACGCTTATTTCACAGCAGAAAGACTTGTTCCGATTATAAAAGAAATTAAAAAACTTGATTTAGCAATCACTTTGAGTATCGGCGAAAGAACTTATGAAGAATACAAACAACTAAAAGAAGCCGGCGCGGATAGATTTTTAATAAGAATTGAAACAACAGATAAAAACCTCTACGAAAAAATGCATCCTAATATGGATTTTTCAAACAGGCTCAAATGCCTTGATGATATTAAAGATTTATGCTTCGAGGTTGGTACGGGTTGTCTTGTAGGACTTCCTAATCAAACCTTTGATTCACTTGCAGAAGATCTTTTGTTTTTCAAAAAAATCGAAGCAGATATGATTGGAATAGGACCCTTCATCCCAAATCCTGATACCCCTCTAAAAGATACTGAAGGCGGAAGTTTCACTAACGCAAGAAAAGTTATGGCTATCACAAGGCTTTTGCTTCCTGACATCAACATCCCCGCAACTACAGCTATGGAAACATTAAATCCAAACGGTAGAATTCTTGCACTACAAAGTGGTGCTAACGTTGTAATGCCAAACGTTACAGAGGGTGATTATAGAAAATTTTACGAAATTTACCCCGGTAAAATTTGCATAAACGACACCCCTGCAAAATGTATCAATTGCATAAGCGGCAAAATAAAAGGGATAGGCAGAACCATTGGTACTGACTATGGTTTCAGAAAAAGAAAAGACAATAATTAGATAAAAGGAATAAAATGAATTCATTTTCTATAAACAGAATAAGAGCATCGTTCAACGATATGATTAAAGCACTGGGTCTAGTGTTTGGAGACATTGGAACAAGCCCTATCTATACTTTTACAGTAATATTTTTAACAACAAAAATCAACACGGAAAACGTCATAAGTATAATATCATTGATCATTTGGACACTGATATTAGTCGTGACAGTTCAATATACCTGGCTTGCCATGAGTCTTTCAAAAAAAGGTGAAGGCGGAGAAATTGTATTAAACGAAATCTTGAAAAAAGTTCTCAAACCAGGTAGAGCAATGGCTTTTTTCACTTTTCTGACATACGTTGGAATTTCCTTATTGATTGGTGATAGCGTAATCACTCCTGCAATCAGTATATTATCCGCCGTTGAAGGTTTAAAACTGATTGAACCATTAAGCCATATTTCTCAGGCAGTAATCTTGATAATAACAATAGCAATAACTCTTGGATTGTTTTCAATCCAGAAAAAAGGAACCGAAACCATTTCTAAAATATTTGGTCCCATAATGTTAATTTGGTTTTTAAGTTTAGGTATCTCTGGGTTAATTGCAATTACAGGTCACCCTGGAGTTATTAGAGCACTGGATCCTATGCAAGGTCTTAACTTTCTTACCCATAACGGATTAACCGGATTTTTTGTTCTTTCAGAAGTTATATTGTGCGCAACAGGTGCAGAAGCTCTTTATGCTGATATGGGTCACTTAGGAAGAAAGCCGATAACTAAAGGCTGGTTCCTTGTTGTAACTATGCTAATTTTGAACTACTTGGGTCAAGGCGCATTTTTGCTCAAAAACCCCGATGCTCAAAATATTTTGTTCTCGATGATACTAAATCAAAAACCGATTTTTTATATCCCATTCTTACTTGTAAGTATATTAGCTACCATAATTGCTTCTCAAGCAATGATAAGTGGCTTGTTCTCAGTAGTCTACCAAGGGATTAACACCAGAATGTTCCCTCTATTCAAGGTAGATTACACCTCAGAGAAAATAAGCTCTCAAATATATATTGGAAGCGCAAACTGGTTTTTATTATTCTTTGTAGTGATAATCATTCTTTTCTTTAAAGAATCTGCTAATTTAGCTGCAGCGTATGGATTTGCAGTAACAGGAACAATCTCTATCACTGCAATAATGATGGTAACAATTTTCTTCTTAAGAAAAAAATACTTTCAAGCCTTCATTTCTCTTGGTCTTTTATGTATAGACCTGTGCTTTTTTGTTGCAACCTGTTCAAAAATACCGCACGGAGCTTATTGGTCAATGATAATAGCTTCTATGCCTTTACTATTAATTCTTTTATACACAAAAGGTCAGAAAGCACTTTATAAATCAATGGTTTTAATGGATAAGGAAACTTTTCTTGAAAAATACAATATGATCTACTCAAATTTATCAAAAATAAAAGGCACCGCATTATTTTTCTCAAGAGGTATAGACCAGGTTCCTCCATACATAATCCAAACCATGTTTACAAATAACATAATGTATACAGAAAACATTTTTGTTCAGATAAATAAAACCAGCGAAGCATATGGGCTAATTTATGACCTTACCCCAATAACAGAAGGTCTTACGATTTTAAAAGTAAACGCCGGATATATGGAAATCTTCCATTTAGAGCAAATCCTTAAAAAATTAAATATAAAAGAAAAAGTAATTTTCTACGGTGTCGAAGACATCGAAACAACAAATATTTTATGGAACATATTTGCTTTAATTAAAAAAGTGACTCCTACTTTTGTAAGTTTTTACAACTTACCGGCGCATAAAATCCACGGAGTTATAACCAAAATTAAAATAAAATAATCAAGATACCGCATATTGGTAATTATTTAATTAGTTACTTTGTGTAAAATAATAAACAGACAAAAAGGAGCATACTATGTGGGAAAAAGACATTAACATCAATGAAGTAAAAGAAATCAGACTAAGATCGATTGTTTATTTTGGAGTTGGAGCAATAGAAAAAATAAACGACATTGCTGCAAATTTAAAAAGCAAAGAGATAAACAAAGTTCAGATTTTAGCTGGACAAAGTTCTTATAAAAAAATCGGGGCTTGGGAAATAGTAGAAAA
>JAEZOG010000278.1 GCA_023414155.1 Cyanobacteria bacterium OH_CFB_184
CGATGAACTTAGCCCTATGCTTGTCGGTAAAAGAAATTTCTCCAAAACTATTATTTGGCTAAATGCAACACTGCCTTTAAATCCATATTATGTTGACGGTTTTACCACAGGAGATAACTATTTGTATGGTTATGGCAATAAAAGAGCTGCAAAAACCTATACAGATGATGACTATTACTATGTTCACAAAGGAAAATTAGACATATTTAATTTTTCAAGAGCGCCTGGCAGCAACGATACAAAACTATTAGCAGACTTGTTTTTATCATTGAAGGTCAGAGAATATGCAAAAGACGTGATTATCAAAGGTAATTTCAAAACCCTAACTTCTTCAAATTCAAAGGTATTCGCTTATTCAAGAAGCTACGGCGGAAAAACAATTTTAGTTTTTACAAATAAAAACATGACTGAAAAAGAAAAATCCAAAATTAACATCCCGGGAATAAACAAAGACACAAATGTTATGCCACTGTCTTTCACAACTTCTCCGGTTGCAACAAAAGGAAAATTATCTGTAGAACTTGAACCTGCAGAAACAATTGTGTTATACCTTGAAAATTTTAAATTTTAACTAGTCATGAAACGAAATTTATACTATAATTAACTTAACAATGAAAAGATAAAAGGATAGTCTGATGGCAAAATACGTTGATACAGTTCCAATAGAAGTATGTATATTAACCGTTGATCACGATATCAAAGGGATTGTGCACGTTTCAAAGTACACAAAAAATAACAGAGACTTAACCGACCTTTTAAATGATAGAGAAAAAAGATTTATCGCAGTTACAAATGCAGAAATTTTATCAAGAAATTCATCTGCACCTCCAAGAAGATACAATTTCCTTGAAATTCACATAGACTATATTTTAATGGTTCACCCATCAAGCCAAGTTGTATTTAAAGAATCTAGCAAAGCACAAGAAGACATCGCAAGATTTAGAGAATTAAGAAATAAATTAAATCAGACTAAACCATTTTAAAAAACATGAAAACTTATAAAAACATACTTTTAATTAATTTTGGCGGAATCGGTGATGAAATACTATTCTTGCCAACTATAAAAAGTTTAAAAAAAGCATATCCTGAATCAAAAATCACTTTAGTTTTAGAGCCGAGAAGCAAGAGCATCCAAAACTTATCAAACAGTATTGATGATGTTATTTGTATTGATGTAAAAGGAAAGAACAAATATACAGAACTTCTTAAACTTTATTTTAAAGCATTATTTGGAAACTTCGATCTTGTTGTTTCTTCAGGCGCCAACAAGCTTATACCAGTACTATTGTTTTTTACAGGTATCAAAACGAGAATAGGCTATGACTCTGGTTTTTTGACAAAAAAATTACTAACAAAAGCAGTAAAACTAAACCAGCAGCAATATGCAGGTAGAATGTACCATGATTTAATTCAGGAGCTTACAGGACAAACCTATGAAGATCCTGAAATTGTTATCGAAGATTTGGCTAAAATACCAAACTCTGTCATTGTTCATCCAGGTGTTAGTAAAATGAGCATCGTAAAAAATATAATCAAAAGCTGGTCAAATAAAACTTGGGGAGAAGTAGTAGAGTCTTTACTGAATAAAGGCAAAGTAGTATATCTTGCCGGTGGTCCTGATGACAATGAATGCATAGAAGAAATAAGAGAATACTTAAAAGGTAAAGATCTATCAAACTTCCATGATATGTACGGAAAAACTAAAAATATTATAGATCTGGCAAAATTAATTAAGCAATCAGAAATTCTTGTTTGTTCAGATTCAGCCCCCATGCACATAGGAATTGCAACAAATACAAAAACTATAGCTATATTCGGTCCTACAGACGAAAATAAATTAATCCCAAAATCAGATAATTTTGTTGCTATCACTAATGATATAGCTTGTAGGCCCTGTCTATGGGATAAGCGCCAAGCCTCTTGTGATACCAAAGAATGTTTAAACTTAACTGTTTCTCAAATAACAAACATAGTATAAATTAGAGACACACAAGTCTACAAAAGCTTGAATAAGGTCAAAAGCTCTGGTATAATAATATTATATAGACATTTAGTAAGAACTTACTAATTATTCTTTTTTCTATATAAACAATTCATATAAACTTATAAATTAGGAAAACTATGAAAATAAGAAGCAGCAAACTAAAAACAATACTAACTCAAGAATATTTCGAAAATAAGACTTATATTCCATATTGTGCTGCTCATTTGTACCTAATAAAAAAACAAATAAATAATATCTACGTATTAAGGTGTGAAAAATTAGTTTAATGTGGCGAGATAGTCACTCTATCTCGCATATACAAATATATTTATAAAATATCTACAACCGATAGTTATAGATATTGTCACACTATTTTTAATGCAAGGAGAAAATATGAAAAACTTAAAATGTATAGAAGGCAAAATTAAAGATAAAGATAAACTTGTTATCATTATTGACTATGACGGTATAATCACCCAATTCAGACCTGAAACGAACTCAATTATGTTTAATTCGATGTTCAAAAGAATCTTGCAAAACTTCGCAAAAAAAGAATACATTAAAGTAAAAATCATAACAGACAAAAAAATCAGTGATTTTAAAAAGACTTCTGAATTAACCTCAGACTGGATAAAAATATTCGGCGTATATGGAGCTGAAGAAGAGCTTGAAAACCAATTATCAGTTAATGTAGATGATGAATTGATGAAAACTCTAGAAAAGTTTTACTCAGAGCTTAAAAAGAAATGCGGAAAATTAGAAAGAATAACTATTGAAAACAAAAAGTGTTCTATAGCACTTCACTATCGCCTTGCTAATAAAAATATTGAAGACGAATGCCTAAAAACATTCAAATCTTTAGTTAAGAAATTCAACACGGAAAATAACTTTAAAATAAATAAAAGAAATGATTACATAGAGGTAATACCTAACGAAATAGAAAAAAATAAAGTAATTGCAAAAATCAGCAACAATAACCCTGAACACCAAATTATTTATATAGGTGACGATATATCGTTATTTAAAGAAACAAAAAAACATAACGGGATTGCAGTTGGAATCAAACCAATATGCTCTAAATCAGAAAAAGTTGTAGATTTTTCGGTATCTCAAAATCAACTAGAAGAATTTTTTATCAACACGAACAACTTATATTTATAAAAAGATTAATCCGCAACTTATACTTGCGGATTTTTTAATTAACATATTGCTGTTTTTTGATTATAATAATACTAGGTTGAAAAACATAGAGATTAAGGAGCAAATTGTGATTAACGAACGTTATTACCCTCAGGAAATTGAAAAAAGATGGCAAAAAACCTGGGAAGAAACGAAACTGAATGTAACAGAAAACACAACTGATAAAGAAAAATACTATATTTTATCAATGCTTCCTTATCCTTCAGGCAGACTTCATATGGGGCACGTGAGAAACTATACTATTTCTGACGTGATTGCTCGTTACAAAAGAATGAATGGATTTAATGTTCTTCATCCGATGGGTTGGGATAGTTTTGGTTTACCTGCAGAAAATGCTGCTATACAACACGGTGCTAATCCAAAAACTTGGACACTTGAAAATATTGCCTATATGAAACAGCAATTAAAAGAATTAGGTTTAATGGTAGATTGGGATAGAGAAGTTACTACTTGCTTGCCTGATTATTACAAGTGGACTCAATGGTTCTTTATAAAACTATATGAAAAAGGTTTAGCTTACAAAAAAGAAGCAGCAGTTAATTGGTGCGAAAAATGCGCAACTGTTCTTGCTAACGAACAAGTTATCGACGGAAAATGCTGGAGATGCGATGAGGTTGTTGAGAAAAAATACTTATCTCAATGGTTCTTAAAAATCACAGATTATGCTGATAAACTTTTAGAAGACATTGATAAACTTGAAGGCTGGCCAGATAGCGTTAAAACTATGCAAAAAAACTGGATAGGCAAATCTCAGGGAGCAATTTTAAAATTCAAAGTTAAAGAAATAGATGGAATGGAAATCCCGGTTTATACGACAAGACCTGATACAACTTTTGGAGTTACTTACCTTGTTGTCGCTCCGGAGTACAAAGATATAGAGAAATTAACAACC
>JAEZOG010000037.1 GCA_023414155.1 Cyanobacteria bacterium OH_CFB_184
ATTATACTCTGCAGTCTTTCTAGGCGGGCCGAAATGGAAGTAAATATTTGATAAGAGAACAATTGAGTAATATCTATGTGTATGTTAGGCTCTATATATGAACGATTTATTACACTTATTTATTGTAGAATTTGTAGCACTATTTTTTACACTGGACGTCTTGGGATTAATACCAATTTATATCTCATTAACAAAAGACTATAATGAAAAACAGAAAAAACGCACAGTAAAAAAAGGTATTATAATTGCCTTTGGAATCTTGTTATTTTTTGCTCTTCTAGGAGCATCAATATTAAGCATTTTTGGAATTTCCATTGCTGCATTTAGAGTTGGAGGAGGCATCCTGCTTCTATTATTAGCAATAGAAATGGTTTTAGACAAAATGGACACTTCAACACCTGAAACAGGGGGTTCAGATATCTCAGTATTCCCACTTGCAATGCCATTATTATCAGGTCCTGCATCTATATCAATGCTTATTATATTTATGAAACAAGCCGGCGGGATTTTTGAAAGACAAATGATAACAATTATTGCGCTACTTATAAATATGATCATCGGTTATTTTGTACTTATTTTCGCAACAAAAATAAGCAAAATACTTGGTAGAACAGGTATAAACATATTAAACAAAATATTTGGAATACTTTTAACAGCTCTAGCTTGCCAATTCATAATCACAGGCATTATAGAAGCTTTTAATATTAAATAATTTTTTCAATATTATTTAAATAATTTTCAGCAGCTTTATCTAGAGTATATGTGTTTATTGTTTTGTACATATTTTCGTATATGTTTTTTAAGTTATCGCTGCTTATACTCTGCAGATCAGAAAGAATATCAACTAAATCATCAATGCTATCTGCTAAAAAAGCATTTTCATTGTGTTTAAGAATACCATCAATGCCGTCATTCTTTTTTGCAATAACAATATTTGCTTTAGACATAGCTTCAAGATAAGAAATTCCAAAAGTTTCTTTTTCGCTAAGTAAAACAAAAGCATTTGATTGTTTCAGTTTTTCTAAAACTTCTTCTCTTGGAATATTTAATAAGAAGTCAACTTTATTATCTATTTTAAGGTCTTTAGAAAGGCGCTTAAGAGCATTTAATTCTTTTCCTGACCCAATTATTGAATATGACCACTTTTGGTTTTCAAGCTTAGCTAGCGCTTTTAAAACAGAGTCGATTTTTTTTCTTTTTATCAAAGAAGCAACTGAAACTATTTTAAGTTCTTTTTCGTTAACTAAAGAATTGCACCTATCGTCAAAGTATGACTTAGACTCAATATAATCTTTTTCTATCCCTGAATAAGCAACTTGGGTCTTCCCCTTTAACTGAGGCATAAGAGATAGTATTTTTAGCTCTAAAACATAACTCCTTGGAGTGACAAGGTCAGCTCTTAAATAAGCTTTTTTCATCTTTTGTGCAAAATATAATTTATAAACAGGATTTGTAAGAACCTCAATATCAGAGGCGTGAACAGAACACACCAGCGGTATTTTTTTATTTTTTAAAAGTGATTGCGCAAACAAAATACCAGAAGGCATATGTGCAACAACAACATCGTAAGCATCAATATCGAAGTTTTTAGGCAATTTCTTTTTAACATCAAACCAAAACGGAGAAATAAAATTTAAATTTAATATATTTATACCATGTTCAACAATTTCGGTTTCAGATACTATTTTTTTATTGCGCACAAGTGTATTCAGCAAAAAATTAGGCCTTATAACATCAACCTTATTCCCCAATTGTTTCCAAATGTTAACAAAATCACTCAAGGTTTTAGGCTCATTATTATTGGATATCGGGAACAAATCTGTTAAAAATAGTATTTTCATAAGAAAAATATATCATATTTTTAAAGTTATTTGAAATTTAACCGATATAAAAATCAACAGGTTAAGAGGATATCAAATGGAATTATCAATCATAGAGTACCCTGCATTGATATATCAGGGCAATCGTAACAATGTCTTTATTGCAAATTGCATAATGAAGAACTTAGTCGGTTATGGCCACTCAGAAGAAGATGCGATTGAAAATTTAGAAAAAGCATTGAGCGAAGCTCACGCAGAATACATAGTAAAAGTTAAGCCGGTTACAGGGCTTCTACTAAATCAAGGTTAATATGCAAGAGTTAAACATCAGAAACTATGCACACATAGGAGATGCTGTTTACGAGGTTTTTGTCAGAGAAAAAATTATTTTACTTACATCAAACTCCAACAAACTGCATAAATACACCGTAAAATTCGTAAATGCTCAATTTCAGACCAATCTTCTAGAGCTTTTGAACGATTTTTTAACGGAAGAAGAAAAGGATTTAGCAAGAAGAGCAAGAAACATTCCGACTTCTGTTGCAAAAAGGATAAACCACTCTCTTCACAGGCAAGCTACTGCTATTGAGGTGTTATTCGGTTATAACTACATCCACGATAAAAACAGATACAATGAACTTTTATCTTTCATAGAGTCCAAAATCGATTTTGAAAAAGAAGTAAAAGAGTAAAATCTGTTTTTTGTTAATATATATACAAAATTAAAAACTTTTACTTTTAAAATATTGATATTAATGTTATTATTTATATGTTGTAAAAAGGGAACGGCACTAACCGTTTCTTTTTTTATTAATAAGGCAGTATCCTTTCAATGATAGGTAGGTTTAGATGAAAAACGACAAGCGTCATGATGCTTCACATTCAAATAAACACGAACACTTCAACAAACACGAAGTTGTAAATAAACTAATACCTTTAATCGAAAATACAGCTATGCGCTTTAATCTTATTCCAATAGAGATAGATTTTGCAAAAGAAAATCACCGTTGGTTTTTAAGAATTTTTATCTATGCACCAGGAAGAGAAGTCAAGCTTGAAGACTGCGAAAATATGTCAAGAAGCTTAGAAGACTTTTTAGAAGAACTTATCCCGGTTAAATATTACCTTGAAATAAGCTCTCCGGGCATCGAAAGAAAACTTAAATCAGATAGAGAATATCTTGTTTTTAGAGGCAAAGACATTGTTGTAAAAATCAAAAATGCAATAGATGAAACAATGGAAAAACAATTTATAGCTAAACTAAAAGACTTTGACGAAAACGAAGGTCTCTATGTAACAAGACAGAGCGATAACAAAGAATTATTAATAAAAAAAGACAACATAATATACGTAAAATTATATGCAAGCGATATATAGGAGATAAAGAAAATGATTAAAATCGGAACAGCGTTATTTGAAGCTTGTGAACAGCTTGAAAGAGAAAAAGGAATCTCTAAAGATGTACTTGTTTCTTCATTATGCGACGCAATGGTTACAGCATACAAGAAACACATCAAGACAAAAGAAGCGACAAATGTTGAAGCGATTTTAGATGAACAATCAGGTGAAATCGGTGTTTTCAGAACAAAACTTGTTGTTGAA
>JAEZOG010000087.1 GCA_023414155.1 Cyanobacteria bacterium OH_CFB_184
ACGAAATGGTTAAACCTATTTATGCTAATCGCTGGTATGACCAAGATCCTATTATTTCAAAGACGGTTGAGCTTCTAAGAGTAGTTCCGCCAGAGATTCAAAAAGCGGCAGCAGAAAGCTTCTTAAAAACACTAGAAGACCTGGGTATAGAAAGAGAATCTGCATCATCAAATAATCAATAAAATAAAAAAGAGCCTTTTATCGGGCTCTTTTTTTAAATTAAAAAAAGAGTGAGAATTAATTCTCACTCTCAAATTATTTGTTATTCAACAATGAATCCTGTTGACATATTTATCTTAACCGGTTTAAGAAGTTGTATGTTAATAACCTGTCCGTCTTTAACCTCGATTTTAGCTCCTTTAAAGATTGTTCTAAATAATTTTTGCCAGAATCCTTTTATAACAAGATCAGTTTGTCCAAGAGCTGAGAATCTTGCTACTTGTTTATCTTGAACTTTGATTGATTTAGTTTCAAGACATACTTTACCGTTTCTCACAAAATATCTTGCAACTTTAACATCGATAAGTTGGCCTGCAATAGGAGTATCTTCAACGATTAACAGGTATCTTTCTTTTGTCACGAAGTTTTTAGGTGTTTTTGTAACAAAGACTTCTCCTAATTTTGAAGTTTGAGAGGATATTTGGCTTCTCATAACAACAGGAAGAATAGTTCCCACTGGTAAAGTAGCGATATTTCCATCAACTCTTACGCCATCGATAACTATACCGTCAGCTGTTTTGGGCTTCATTGCTTCTCTTAGTTTTTCGTTTGCTCTGATTTGAACCTGTTCTCTTAAGTTATACAAGAACACTGCAAGCTCTGCTCTTGAAGCAGGTCTTTCAGCTTCCATTAATTTTTCTTTTCCAGGAACTTTAACCACAATTCCTAAAACTTCAGCCTTACCGGCAGTATATGCAACCCAAGAAGGGATAGATTTATAGTCATCATAATTTGCCATCAAAGCTGCTTTTGCTTGATATTCTGCAATATTACCTGTATCTAGTGCGTTTACAACAAACGTTAGAGCTTGCGATCTTGTAACATCTGCCATTGGATAAAATGCATTATCAGATGATCTTTTGATAATATCAAAAGTCACTGCTCTTTGGATCATATCCCACGCCCAATAAGTATTATCTATATCATTGAAGTTAATAACTTCTGTGATTTTAGCATTCTCTTGACCAACGGTCTTAATTACCATAGTTGCAAATTCTGCTCTGGTAACCTTTTCATCCGGATGAAATGTTTTATCCGGATAACCGACTAATATATTAGCATTTGTCAGTTCTTCAATTTGCTTATACGCCCAGTGATCTTTACTTAAATCAGTATAATCTATTGCTAGTGCTTGACTCGCCATAGACACCGACAACAGACCTGCCAGCATCATGCCTAAGAATCTTTTTTTCATTTCCATCTCCTTAACTGCTTATTTTCACATTTAAAATTGACTATAATTAATTTTACTTTATAGTCTCATTTTACGCAATTGAATAAAATAATAAGTTAAGAATCTTTTTCAGATTCGGCATGCTCTTTTTCTTTGTTGATGCCAAGTATTTTTTTGTTTTCAAGTTCATCAACGATTTTCGAGCGTTTATTTCTTTTTATAACACTAGCCACATTAATTAAAGCAAGAGAATTCAATGTTGCACTAAGTTGGGCGCTTCTGTCAGTATATGGGCTTTGTTTGAAGCTGTTTTCTTCTTCTGCCTGTTCAGTTGCAAAATACTCTGTACCTTGCCCCATTTTATCGTCAGAAGTTTTTGCAGCAGTTCCAGAGATGTCCCCACTCTTAAAGTTGAAGGCACCGCCGATACCGAATACGCCAGCTGAGCGATTATCTACCACGTGTTTACTCTCTTTCTTAGTATGTCAATTATACAAGCTTTTAAACTTAAAACAATTGACCTTTTGTATTAAAACACTAACGTAATTATTTTTGCTAGTTAAATATTAAATTAGAATTTAAAATCTAAAATAGCTCAATATTATATATATTATCTTATTTCTGAACTTTTTGCCTAATGTAACAGATGTAAATCAAATTATTGCATTTTTGCTTAGTTTAGAGATAATTAAATTTGTACTAGGTTTCGGGATTAGAAAACAGTATAAAAAAGTACGTGTTAGGGAGTTATAACAGATGAAAAAATTTTTATGTGTGTTAATGTGCACTCTATTATTCTGGAATTTTTCAGGGGCAAGTCTTATTGCAGACGCTGCGACTTCACCAGCAGCACTACAATCAAGAGTTGACGCGACAAAGCATTCAATCAAGTTTGCGTTTGTCTTCGACGGTCCGTCTGATAAAAACGAATCAGTGTTAAAACATTTTCACAAAAGCATTGCAAAATCAGTAGAACAAGATTATGTAGCAGCATTTCCTAAAGATTTAGTATTTGTAGGAAATTGGACGCCTGAAAGTGTCAAAGTAGTTAACGCGAAAGCATTAAATTCTAATGCTGTAGTTGTTATCTCTTTAGGCTACTTATCTACAAAGTATTTTACTGAACAAAAAAACAAACCTAAGTTTGTAGTAACAATTGATCAGTACGGATTAAGAGACCTTGGAGAAGGATTTTTTAACCCTGTAAAACAAGCGTTTGAAAAACTTGAACTATTCAAAAGACTTACAAACTTCAACAAAGTAGCTATATTAATAAACGAAGGCTACTACAAAACACAAAAGGACTGGGATAAATTCCTGGCTCCAAAATTCGCTGAAAAGAATGTTAAATTTACGACAATTTCAGTTGGTAGTGACTTAGACAAAGTTATGTCACAAATCCCATCTGATGTTGACGCGGTTTTTGTAACACCAATTTACAACTTATCTATTGAACAGAAAAAAGATTTATTTCAAAGATTAAATGCAAAGAAAATCAAAACATTCTCTACTTCAGGTAAAGATGACGTTGAAGCAGGCGCCCTTTTGGGTTCAGGAACACTTGATTTAGATAGAAAATTAGCTCAAGCAACAACGTTCAACATCCAAAATGTCCTAAAAGGAGAAAAATACTCAAATCAAAAAATTCACTTCTATGAAGATGAATTATTGTACATCAACTCAGATACTGCTGAGAAAATCGGATACATGCCTCACTTGAGATTATTAAACAATGCTGAAGTTATTTCAGGTAAGCAAGTTCCACAATATAATTTAACAGCAGTTTTTGATACTTTAGACAAACAAAACTTAGATATCATAAGAAAACGTTACTTGGTTAAAGCGGCTAAAAAAGCTGCACTTAGTGCTTCTTTAAAATATCTTCCGACATTGGGAGTAAC
>JAEZOG010000093.1 GCA_023414155.1 Cyanobacteria bacterium OH_CFB_184
CATTTTAAAAACTCATCGCCAGATTGGTCTGTAGCTTGAACTTCTTTTTCAGAAGCTGCACTAGAAGCACCTCTTGCTGCTGAAAGCAATAATTGCATTAAACTTGAATCTTCTGAATTAATACCAGAAATCATGTCTAGACCTCCTCTTCTCCACTGCTATTCTATAGCATTTAGAGACGAGGCAAATCCATTAAATAACTTATGAAACATTTAGATGAGTATTTTTAACTTCTATTATCTCATTGATAGTATATCTATCAAGTTAGTAGTTTTTGGTTCAGATTCTTTCTGAGGACTATCAGCTTGAGAATTTGGGTTTACAAAAAGCTTAGGATCGTCTATCTTTTCCATTGCTTTCATTATGCCGATTTTTCCTGCTTTTTTCTGGATACTTGTAAACCATGAATTAATAGCTAACGGAACGGCAAATATCAATGACAATGCTGGTGATGCAGCTACAATACCTGTATTAATAATAGTTTTGTATTCTTTATAATTTTTCTTAACAGTTTCAAGTACAGTTTCATTTGCCTCTGATGGCAACGAAGGTTTTATACCTTTAACTCTTGCAACGATATTTACTACATCTTTGACTAAGTTTCTTGCCCAAGAAGCAACTTTACCTTTTTTAAAATGAACATCCATTAATTCTTTGACAGCAGTATCAGAATTTTCTCCAACTAATATAGAGGACATCTCCTTCAACTCATCAGTATATTTAGCAAATACAGTTTGAAGAGCTTCATTACTCAACAAGTTAGTCCTTGCAGTAGGATCATATATTGACTTACATAAAGTTTCTTTTAAATCCTTATCTTTTTTAACAACATTGTATACATCGTCAATTATTTTTTTTATACTTGAAGACTTGTCTAATGCAATGTTAGATATACCTTTAATAACTTTATGAACAGGGAATTTACCTTTCACTATCAACAATGGAACAGAAGCAAGACCCAGCAATCCTCCGAAGGAAGCCGTTGTTGCAATCAACTGTTTGCCAATTTCAGTCGCAGCCTCAACATCTTCAGAATATTTTTGAGACATTTCATCTATTTCATCAAAAGCTAAATAAACTTTTTCTTGAAGATGTTTAGCGTCTTCTATTTGTTTATCAGAGACTTCAGAATCAATTAAAACATCGTATATTTTTTCATGTTCTTTTTTCTCTGTTTTTTCATATTCTTTATAAGCTTTCTTATCAGCTTTATATGTTGAATAGAACGATAGCATTTGTTTTAATTTGCCTGGTTTTGAAGTTTTTTCTTCTTTTGAAATTGCTTTTTCTGCATTTTTGATATCTTCTGATGGGTATGATCTTAATAGCTCTGGGTGATTTAATAGTTCTTGTCTGGCTTTATATCTACCAATTTTTGAAGCCTTTTTCTGTTCCATAGTACCCCAAATGGCTGTACCTAAAACCACAGCTAAAGACGCAATAGGGGCTGTTGCCATTTTAACTGATTTTGGCAGTGATTTTATGTTCGAAAGAAGCTTGTTCATGCCAAAAGCCAAAGGAACTGAAGCTAAAAATGAAACGTTCGAAATTGTATCAAACATAGTTTCCGTATTTTCAGAATACTCTTCAGCTTTTATGTTTATATCTTTTACTATATTAACAATCAGTTCTTTATCTTGTTTTCCCTGCTCAATCTGTTCAGGAGCAAACTCGGTGTTTAAAAGCTTTTCAATGTCATCTGGATTTTTAATTCTTTCTTCTAACCAAGCTCTATATGCTTTTTTGTCTTTTGAAATTTCCTTCATTTCATTGAAAGTATGCAATAATCCCTTTTTATCTTTTTTGTCGGGCATATTGTCAGCTAAAATTTTCGCTGCACTAATCTGCTCTGGGGTATATGTGACAAAGTTTTTTACATTCTTTAATTCGTTATGTTTAGCCTGATAGCGGCCAATTCTTGAGGCTTCTTTTTGTTTTGAATTTCCCCAAACAATAAGACCTATACTAGATAACATCGGAACAACAGATTGCAGAACAAGACCTACTTTACTATTTTTGCCGGCACTAAAAGTACTAGCCAACATTGAACTTGCCATAACTACTGCAGCAGCTAAAGACGAAGTAGCCATTTCCGTGGTTTCAGTATTATCTTCTGACCTTTTGTCCATTATTTCAGTTGCTCTTACTACTGCTTTTGCCTTTGCAGTTGTAAGCTCAAGCTCATCTTTTGGTATCTCTATATTTTTTGCAGCATAAGCCTTTTTAGCCTTTTCATCAGCTTGTTTTTGTTCCCACTCGTCGTATTTGGGATAATTGGCTCGTACATCTCTTAATGAATTAAACAACTGCATCTAGTCAGTCCTTAATTTATAACCTAATACTTATATAAGAAAAATAAATCTCCAAAATTGCCTAATAAAGAAATAAAGATTAAATTATTTTAAGAAAACAAATCCTACACATTATTTTTAAATTTAATCTAACTTAGCGAACTAACTTAAGCACTGCAGAAACATTCTTGTATACAGTCTACGACTTTAAGAGAATATTTTTTGGTTTCTTAAATGCTAAAATGCCATAGAATAGCCGAGTTATAGGGAATTTTCATATATGGATTTTAAGAATGCAAGTCTTATGGACTTTATAGACACAGGTGAAAAAGATATAATGTCTAGAGCTGCTTATTTTAACGAATATGCCACATTTGTAAAAAAAGCACAAAACGACTATTACAGAAGAATTTCAGTCAATGGTTCATCGCCTGTTATGAAGGTTAAAGACCAATATACCGGAAAGACAAGAGAAATGATAAACCTTGCTTCTAACGATTATCTAAACCTTACAAAACACCCTCAAACGATAGAAGCAGGTATTGAAGCAATAAAAAAATATGGATCAGGCGCAGGGAGTGTACC
>JAEZOG010000044.1 GCA_023414155.1 Cyanobacteria bacterium OH_CFB_184
CCATGTGGATAAATTCCAATCTCTTATTGAAGACCTAAAAAGACAGACTCTTGAATTCTATCCTGAAAAGCAGCTCACACTTCTTGACAACAAAGTGAATACCATTAAAAAGATTGCTGCAAACAACCTGACAACAAGCCAAAATCTTAATGAGGCGTTTATTCTGTTTGCTCAATGGATAGATTCTACAGAAGGCACTTTTGACAATTTAAAACAAAATATTGAAAACTTACAAACTCAATTGGAAAATATTCAACTACAAAATGTTGAAGTTTTAAATAACTCAACAAAGCCTGAAATAAACCAATTAAAATACTCTTTAACAGAGCTATCAGAAAAGTTTGAAGCGTTTTCTCAAGAGAATACCCAAAAAGCTGATATTATAGCTCAGCAAGTTTTAACAAAATATTCTCAGCAATTAAATACAATTTCTTCACTTGAAGACAAAATAGCGTCTCTTGAAGAAAAGCTAGCTTCTTTTGATGATAAATTAGATGCTATCGGATCAAAAGTTGAAAAAGGCGAAGAAAACTCTGAAACAAAAACTGTTCTTGATTTCATTGCTTCACAGGTTATTTCTGCTAATGAAAACTCGATAAATAATAAAGTTCTTAGCCAAAAAATAGATGTTATGGAACATCAAATGTCTAAGTTTGAAAAAAATATTGCTAAACTTATTTCTTACCTTGATGAAGATTAATCTTGCTTATCAAGAGAATTAAATATTTTTCTTAAAACTCCGTTGTGCTTTTTCATCAAGTCATTTATTTGACCAGCGCTGAGGTTGTATTTCAATTTTAAAACTGCTCGTTTTAGATCATAGTTTGTTAAAATCAATGCTTCTTTGGCGATTTCTTCATCTACTGAAGCAATCTGAGAAACAAATCTTACCGCACGGCTTTTCAATTTGATATTAGTAGGCTTAACATCAATCATATAATTTTTATAGACCTTGCCCATTTTAACCATAGAAGCAGTTGTAAGCATATTTAAAACCATTTTTTGAGCGGTTCCTGCCTTCATCCTTGTTGAACCTGTAATAATTTCAGCTCCTGTTTGTACGCAGATAAAACAATCCGCATAGTCTTTTATTTTAGCTTCAGGGTTAGAAGTAACTGCAATGGTTGAAGCGCCTATTTGTTTCGATAATTTTTCTATATCAATTACATAATTAGCATTTCCACTTGCAGAAATAACAACAACTGCATCATTTTTTGATATGTTCATTTTTTCAAAGTCTTTTTGAGCCATATCAAAGCTGTCTTCAGCTCCTTCAATTGCATTTCTTAACGCGCTATCTCCACCAGCTATAATGCCTTGAACCATTTGTGGGTCGGTATTAAAAGTCGGCGGACACTCTGAAGCATCAAGAACACCAAGTCTTCCGCTTGTCCCAGCCCCAAAATACAAAAGCCTGCCTCCTTTAATAAAACTTTCGTTAATTAAATCAACTGCTTTAGCAATCTCAGGAAGCACTTTCTGGACCTCTAGAGCAACTTTTATGTCTTCTTGATTGATAAGCTCTACAATCCCAATAGTGTCTTTTAAATCGATGTCTGTAGTGTTTCTGTTTATGTTTTCTGAAGGAACAAAATCTTTCACTTTAAAAACCTTTTAAATTAAAGTAACCCCGAACGGAACGCTTTTTAGATTTTCTATTATATCAAATTTTTCTCTATCAAAGTCTGATGCAACTTTTTTATCTAGCACAAAAAATGTTGGGCCACTGCCAGACATCATTGCTTCAGGCAACTTATTTTTAATCTCGATAAGAGCTTTATAATCATTAATTACAGCGATTTCTAAACTATTATACAAAAGATTTTTATCAAAATCATCGTTTAACAACAACTGTTTCAGCCTACCTGTAGCGTCAGGATTTGATTTATCTTGCAAAAGTGAAAACTTGGTATAGGCTTCTTTTGCAGAAATTCCGAACGATTTTGGTTTTATCAAAGACAAATCAAACGCAGCTGAAGGTAACGGCTCTATGATTTCGCCTCTAGAAGTGCAGACAGCACAGCCGCCTTTAAGGCAAAAGTTTAAATCAGAACCTAAACTTGCGCAAAGTTCATTTATTTTTTCATCCGATAAAACATTATTAAAAAGAGAATTCAAGCCGACAAAAGCTGCAGCAGCATCAGTACTTCCGCCAGCAAGCCCCGCCGCTATTAAGATATTTTTTTCTATATAAATATCAACAGATACGTTGTTTATGTTTGCAAAGTCTAAAAATTTAACGGCTGCTTTATAAATAAGATTAGAACTGTCATACGGAATATCAGGAGAATTACCGCTGAGAGTTATTTCTCTTTTTGAAGACTCTTTAACCTTGATCGTCAAGTAATCATAAAGGCTGATTGCCTGCATGATACTTTGAATATTATGAAATCCATCTTCTCTTTTGTCTAAGACTTCTAAAGTAAGATTAATTTTTGCAGGTGCTTGAACTTTTACTTCTCTCATAAATTTTCTTTCAGCTTTTCTGATAATTGCCCGATAAGTTCAACAGAAAAAACTTCTCCTCTAAGATTTTCACTAAGGTCTAAGTCTTGAAGGGTCTTTTCAACTGCAGGTTTTGCAAACCCGGCATTTATAAGTGAGTTTTTAATATTTTTTCTTCTTGTTGCAAAGCATGCCTTAACTACTTTTTTAAAGAAAGAATAATTATCTAATTTTAGCAACGGTTCTTTTCTTATATCCAACCTCAAAATAGCTGAATCTACTTTTGGAGAAGGGAAAAACGATCTTGAACCCACTTTCCTTACCATCTGAACATCAGCCCAAAATTGAGAAAGTATAGATAGCTGGCCATATTCTTTAAATGGGGATTTTTCAGTTGCAAGCATCCTCTTAGCGACTTCATACTGAACCATAAGCGTAACCTGACTTATACTATTTCTATTTTTGTTCTCTAACTGATCGACCTCACCTAAAAGATGAGCGAGGATAGGCGTTGTAATATAATAAGGAATGTTAGCTACAACCTTTAAATCCGTGCCAAACTGAGACAAGTCCATCTTTAATATATCATTGTGAATAAGCTCTAGATTATCAGCATCAAGCTTTTGAAGCTGCTCTATCATATCTTCATCCAGCTCAATTGCAATTACCTTTTTGGCAAGCTGAACAAGCCTTTCAGTAACAAAACCCAATCCGGGTCCTATTTCAATGACAGTATCATTTTGTGTTATACTAGAAGCATCAAGAATCGCATCGATACAGGATTCATCTATCAGAAAATTCTGTCCCAAACGCTTTTTTGCTCTAAATTGTTTTGCTCTATTGATGTAGTTCATATGTAATCTTATAATAATACAAACAGGTAAATGTTTTAATAGGCAAAATCTGATAACGTTGATTTATGAATATGATGAAATTAAAAGAGAATATAATTTTAACCAAAAAAGATTTGATTGAAGTTTTTGAAAAAGGATATAAGAACCAAACAGATTTTAAAATCGGACTTGAATACGAAAGAATTTTAGTAGACAAAAATAACTTTTCTACTGTTCCTTATTATGGGGAAAAAGGCATCTACAGGCTCTTAAGACAAATAGCCTTCAAAGATGAATGGTCCTACATAACAGAATTTGATCAAGTTACAGGCTTAAAAAAAGGACAAAACACAATAACACTAGAACCCGGTGGTCAGTTTGAACTAAGCCTTTCTCCTAAAAAAACAATAGCAGAATGCAAATTCGAAATTGAAAAATTAGACAATAAAATCAAACCTCTGCTTGATAGTCTTGATATTCAATTTATAAACAGCGGGGTTTCACCTTTAACCTCAAAAGAAAATATCGATTTTATTCCTAAAAAAAGATACGCTGTCATGGCAAAAAATCTGCCTGGCAAATTCTACGAAAACATGATGAAAGAAACTGCAGGAATTCAAACAAGCATTGATTTTTCAAGTGAAGAAGACGCGATTATAAAGCTAAGACTAGCTATAAAACTATCACCAATTATGACAGCAATGTTTGCAAATTCGCCTGTCTATCAAGGCAAACTTTCAGGCTATAAAAGCCATAGAGCCTTAAGCTGGCTGCACACTGACAACAACAGATGCGGGCTTATAGATAAAAAACTTTTCGATAGCAACGGAAATTATTCTTTTGGCGACTATGTAGATGCCGTTTTAGAGACCCCGATGTTATTTATTGTCAGAAACAAAAAGATCATTGAGATAAACCAAAAAATAACTTTTAAAAATTTCTTGAATAATGGATTTGGAGAATACATAGCCTCTATGGAAGATTTTTTACTACATTGCAACCTATTCTTCCCGGAAGCAAGACTCAACAACTACATCGAAATAAGAAACCATGACTGCCAAAAAGGGGATCTAAAATACTCTATTCCTGCAGTATACAAAGGCTTATTTTTGACAAAACAATCTATAAATGAGGCAAACAAACTTTTAAAAGACATTTCATTTGAAGAATTTGAAACAGCAAGACAAAAAGTTCCAAGACATGCTTTAGCTGCAAATTTGGGCAAATACAAAATCTCTGAAATAGCAAAAGAGATATTAAAAATCGCACACTCTTCATTAAACAGAGAAGGTAAAAACGAACAAAAATTCCTAGAACCAATAATGGAACTTACAAATGAAGAAAAATGCCCAGCAGACATTATAATACAAAACTGGCACTCAGTATGGAACGCCAGCTTTGAAAAATTTATTTCTCACGTAAGTGAATAATTTATGCTATTTCTTCTTTTGCATCGATAGTCTCTGGTTCAGTTTTACTATCTTCTTTTTTTCTTGGAAGTTTAATTAGTTCAGCAACATTATGGCGCTTTTTGACCATTTCAGATGTCACAACAAACTCTTTTAAGTCTTCTTGAGAAGGAATTTCATACATAATATCAAGCATGATTTCTTCAACAATCGAACGTAGTGCTCTTGCTCCGGTCTTGCGCTTCAATGCTTCAGAAGCAATTATATCTACAGCTTCAGGCTCAAACTTAAGCTCTACACCGTCCATGTCTAACAAACATTGATACTGTTTTAACAAGGCATTTTTTGGCTTAGTAAAGATAACCTTCAATGTTTCTTCATCCAATGGATCAAGAACAGCATATATTGGAACCCTACCGATGAATTCAGGTATTAAACCGAATTTCAATAGATCCTCAGGTTGAAGTTTTTTAAGCATTTTAGCTGCTTCTAGTTCTTTTTCAGCCTGAGTTTTTGGTTTAACAGAACCAAATCCCATAGAGGTACCTTCACCAGCTCTTCTTTCAACCATTTTTTCAAGACCAACAAAAGCTCCACCAACAATAAATAAAATGTTGCTTGTATCGATTTGAATAAATTCCTGATGAGGATGTTTTCTTC
>JAEZOG010000203.1 GCA_023414155.1 Cyanobacteria bacterium OH_CFB_184
GTTCTACTCCAACCCATTTTCCGCAGGTTGAAGAATTTTCTCTCAAGTCAACAGCAACATCAAAGACTCTGCCCTTTGTGCATCTGACCATTTTTGATTGAGCCATCGGGGCAACTTGATAATGCAGTCCCCTTAAAACACCTTTTGTAGATTTAGAACAGTTATCTTGATTAAACTCATCTTTTATACCGGCTTCAAAAAAATCTGATTTTTTATAACTTTCCATAAAAAAACCGCGGTTATCCTCAAAAACCTTAGGCTTAATCAAAATGACATCTTGTATTTCTTGTTTTATAAATTCAAAAGGCATTATACTCTCCTTAAACAGTATAATACAGGAAGCCCACTCTGTAAATTTTTAAACAATTTTATAGAAAAAATTATGTATGATTATTGCGCAGCTCGTAGTCCCAGTGCTTTACGCTTTGCATAAATTTATAATTTGTCCCTATTACTGAAAAAATAAAACCGTGAATCCCATCTTTATAGCCGCCTTTTAAGAAATATAGTTTTATAAATTCACCTATGGGTCTTAATAATAATTTTTTAAGAGAGAATTTTTCGCCTCTTGATAGAGCTTTATCAACTTCCAGTGAAGTATAAGAATTCCATTTGATAATGTGTTGGTTAAGATCGTCTACCATTGTATGAGTTATATATACATTACAATCTTTTGGCAAAATATCAATAATACCATCCACTTCAGGCATAATGTGAACTATCGGTTTATAATTAACGCATCCTTTTTTAAAAAGCCTCAAAATCCCCGGCTTTGAATATGATCTAAGCACCTTACCAAGGAGTTCATTTTTATATGGAATCCTTAAACCTGAAATTTCGCCGTTTTGTTCTAAATATTTTTTAAGATACTCAATAAGCCCTTCTGAAGCGTACTCATCACTATCTAAAATCAAGAAATAATCAGATGTTACTTGAGAATTTGCAAAATTTCTTGCAGGTTCTACAAACCCGACATTATCAAAATATACGACCTTACATCCCAGTTTCTCAGCTATTTCAACACTCTTATCAGAGCTGTGCATATCGCAGACTATTATTTCATCTGCACCAATAATAGATTTAATACAACGTTCAATATACTTTTCAGAATTGTACGTGTGGATCACGACTGAAAGTTTCATTTATTCTTATTCCATCCAAACAGACTACACAAAAACTATATGACTTAATTTCATCATTGTCAAACACCTATTTTATCAAGCTATAATAGACCTAGCGCTCAATAGAATTTTGATGACCAAGAGCCAAAATAGCTTCAGGCGAAGTTAAATACTCAAATTCTTCTTTTGTGATTAAATTGTTACTTAGAACATATTCTTTTATAGTAATATCAGTATTTTCGACTGCTTTTGCAACTTCTGAAGCTTTCTGGTAGCCGATTTTTGGCAATAGAGCTGTCAAAGTTGCATAACTATTTTCAACATGTTTATTTATATTTTTCAAATTTGGGATTATATCTTCCACGCATTTTGTCCTAAAAATTTTATTTATATTGATTAGAATATCAAGTGACTCAAGCATTGTAAAAGCAATCAAAGGAGCGAAATGATTAAGTTCTAACTGTCCCATAGATACGCAACTTGATATAATTGAGTCATTTCCTAAAATCTTTATACCGGCTTGAGCAGTAGCTTCTGGGATTACAGGATTAATTTTACCCGGCATTATAGACGACCCTGCTTGAACAGAAGGTAAAATCAGTTCAGATATTCCAGCTCTTGGACCTGAGCTTAAAAATCTAAAATCATTTGATATTTTTATTAAATTAGTTGCATGAGCCTTTAAAATCCCGCTTACCTCAACAAAAGCATCCCAGTTTTGAGTACATTCTACAAGGTTTTCAGCTCTAGCAAGACCAATACCTGTCAAATCTCTTAATTTATCTATAACGGAAAATATAAACTTACGAGGAGCGCTTAATCCTGTACCAATCGCGGTTCCTCCGATATTTACAACCCTAAGACGTTCTTCGCACTTGTAAATTCGCCATCTGTCTCTTGCAATAGCTTCAGCGTACGAAGAAAATTCTTTGCCTAATGTAACTAAAACTGCATCCATCAATTGTGTTCTACCGACTTTTACAATGTCTGAGAACTCTTTTTCTTTTTTTTCAAAACTTTCTTGAAGGGCAATCACTTCTTTTTCCAGTTCTCGAAGCATCAATATGCAAGCAATCTTTAACGCTGTAGGATACGTATCATTTGTTGATTGGTACAGATTAATGTCTTCAATCGGATGTACAAAAGAATAGTCACCTTTTTCTTTTCCAAGAATCTCTAATGCTTTATTTGCGATAACTTCGTTTATGTTCATATTTAACGAAGTACCAGCACCTCCTTGCATCGGATCAACAATAACTTCAGAATTCAATTCTCCATTTATCAAATATTCACAAGCTTTTACAATAGCTTCCGCTTTATTTTCTTCCCAAACACCAAGCTCCTTTATAGAAAGAGCACATGCCAGTTTCACATAGCCGTATGCTTTTATAAAAAATTGGTTTATCAAATATGGAGAGATAGAAAAATTTTCAACAGCTCTAGCTGTATGAATACCCCAGAAAACGTCTGAAGGAATTTCTTTTTCACCGATAAGATCTTGTTCGCTTCTATAAGTCATTTTTAGCCTCATCATATATTTGTTTAGCCATCGGAAATGGAATCAGGGCTCTTTCAAAAATCCCTAATGAATATGCAATAGCTAAACCATAGTTAGTTATTGGAACATTATATTCCTTTGCTTTAATTATACGAGAGAGCATCTCTCTTCTATTAGTCATGCAAGCTCCACAGTGAATTATTAGCTTGTAATCACTTATATTTGAAGGGAAATCATGACCCGCGTAATGTTCAAACTCTAATTTTCCGCCAACATATTGAGTCAACCAGCGAGGTATCTTAACTCTTCCGATATCATCTCCAATTGCATGGTGCGTGCATGATTCGCAAATTAAAACTTTATCTCCGGGTTTTAGCTTGTCTATTGCAGTAGCACCTCTGACAAACTCATTTAAATCACCTTTAAAACGGGCAAAAAGTATTGAAAAAGAGGTCAACTTCACATCTTTTGGAACATCAGCTGACACCTTAAGAAAAGCCTGAGAATCTGTTATAACGATGTGAGGAGGCTTATTCAAACGAGATAAACCCTCTTTTAATTCTCTTTCTTTTACAACCATAACCATAGAATCATTATCTAAAAGATCCCTTATGGTCTGCACTTGAGGCAAAATCAGCCTACCTTTTGGAGCCTCTAAATCAATAGGAACAACAAGTACCGCCATTTCCCCCGGGGGGATAAGGTCTGAAGCTATAGATGGAGAATTTATAAACTCTTCAGGAGCTAACTTGATTAGTTTTTGTCTGAGCTCGTTTATCCCAAAACCTGTCTGTGCTGAAGTTATAACGTGTTCTATCTTTAAATCCGCAACTTCTTTTAGCTTCTCAACTGATATTTTTGCAATATCACTTTTATTAAAAACTGCCAACATTGGAATTTCACGTTTTTTAAACTCTTCATAAAATTCCTTTTCATAACTATCCCAACCGCCTTGGTCAGAAACAATAATCGCAAGATCAATCCTATCAAACATCTTAAATGTTTTTTGAATACGCATCTCACCTAGTTTGCCCTCATCATCGATACCGGCTGTATCCACAAAAAGTACAGGTCCTAAAGGCAACATCTCCATTGCTTTTTCAACAGGATCAGTTGTTGTACCAGCAACATCAGAAACTATCGACACATCTTGATTTGTCAAAGCATTTAATATATTTGATTTACCGACATTTCTCTTACCGAAAATACCTATGTGCAGTCTCATTCCTCTGGGTGTATTTTGCATAAAGCCCTCTATTTGATTTATCTATTCAGTCTTAAACTATTATACATAATTTCTTCGTTATAAATAATCTAAACATTATTTACATTTAAAAAAATATAGTTGACATTTTGTTAGGCATGCCGTACATTTATACTATAAGACTTTCAGTTTGTGGATTTAAATCTCAAATCAGAATAAAGATTTAAACAAAAAACAAAAAAAGTTTTTTTTAACACAGATGTTCGGTGCGTCTAACAAAAGAGAAACGAGGATAAATGAATTTAGCTTTCAACTTAAGAAATTTAATAAAATCTAAAATCAAGAACTTGCAAGATAAAACAATCACTTTGACGAATACGATAAGTAAATGCGACAAAGAATACACTTTTGCAGAAGAAAAACATCTAAAGCTGCTTTCAGACAAACCTCTTGCGGCTAAAAACAACGCTCATGACCTTCAAGTTTTTTGCCACCACATCTATGAGCTTAAAAA
>JAEZOG010000224.1 GCA_023414155.1 Cyanobacteria bacterium OH_CFB_184
CTACAATATAGGCAAAATAAAACTAAAAGTTTCCACGACTGCAATAGTATCACATATGAGATAATTTGTGAAGTTTTTATCGTTTTTTTTCAAGCTCAGCAAGTCTTTGGTTGATTTTTTTTATCTGTAAAGACATATCTTTATTTTGATCCAACAGTTTTTCGTTTTGTTTTTTCAATTCAATATTTTCTTTTTTTAATTCAGAAATTACAGCTTCAATATGTGAAATTTTCGAAATAGCAGTTTGCAACTTGATATACATTTCCTTAATGGAGTTAAGCATAGCGTAAAACATTTCATCAGTGTTAACAGCCAGAGTTCCATCTTGCAACGTGTAAACTGAATTTGGGAATATCTTTTGCAATTCCTGAGCAATTATCCCGACTCTTGGGCGTTTTGTCTTATCGTTTTTAAAAACGTAGTCAACAACATGAATTTTATTTATTTTTTCTATCCCTACATTATTATCACCTATGATATTTTTAAGGTTTTTATCTGAGGTACCAACGACTGTTCCATTTATTGTGCCAGTAGTTGTTAAAGTACCGTTAATTTTGACTTCTTTTGTGGCAAAGTTACCCCAAATTAGTGGGTCAGGGCCACCAGTAACATCTATGAATAACTCTTTTGTCTTGGCAGAAACAGTAGTAGGTCCAGCAGAGTATCCAATACAGATGTTGTAGTCTCCTACCACCTTTGAACAGGCGCCATCTCCTATTGCAGTATTAAAACTGCCGGTAGTATTATTATATAATGTAGACATGCCAACTGCTACATTTCGTGCTCCTTGATTTTTGCCTGCAGCATGAACTCCAACGGCGGTATTATAGTTTCCGTGTACATTCTCTGACATAGCTCCAGTTCCTATTGCAACATTATTATGTCCATGAAGATTAGCTAACAAGCTATTTGCACCAACTGCTGTATTTGAATCACTCTGACTAATATTAAGAGACATATATCCAACTGCGACATTATTATAACTGTGACGGGCATTTAAATTAGAAGTACCCCTAAGGCTCTGATATCCCATAGATGTGTTACAGTCACCATCATTACTATACTCCTGCGATTGAGTACCAACAGCAACATTAAAACCTGACGATATACTTCCACTACTCAGTGCAGACTGTCCTATAGCTGTGTTATTTCCACCTGTTTTATTATTCATAAGAGCACTCGAACCGATTGCTATATTATTATCTCCCGTATCATTAGAATAAAGCGAATAAGAACCTATAGCGGTGTTCGTCTTTCCCTTAGTATTCCAGGCTAAACTATTAGCTCCAACTGCAGTATTTGAATTGCTAGTATTGCGATACAATGAAAACTTCCCAATTGCCACATTACTAGTACCGATTTGATTATAGAAAAGAGCCTCTTCACCAATTGCAACATTATCAGATCCCGTGGTATTTATCTGCATAGCATTACTTCCGATTGCAATATTATTATTACCAGATTTATTATTGAGTAATGAATAATAACCAACTGCTGTATTATTATACCCCGTCTCATTGGTTTTTAATGATTCATAACCGATAGCTGTATTATACTTACCGATACTATATGCGCCCACAGTAGTCGCAATTAAGGAATTTTTACCAACCGCCACATTTCCAGTCGAATCAAAAGAAATTCTACCTATTGGAGCGACGCCTGAAGCTGATTTTTGTTGAAAATCAAGTATTGAACGTTTGATTGTATCATAAGAATTATCAGCAGGAGTTACAAGTATCAATCTACTCCCTGATGAACTATCAGGAACGGTATTATGCCCGATTATAGCCGTTTGAGAGGTTCCTAATCCATAAAAAATGTTTGAATTAGAACCTGCACCGGTAGAAACATATTTCCATATTGAATCTGAAGTGTTGTTTCTTTTCGATATTACAGGCAATACTGCAGCAAGTATCAAACTTATTATCATTAATGTGATTAAAGCTTCTGACAGAGAAAAACCGACGTTTGTTTTTTTCATAACACCTACATATCTCCTTGCAAATATGGATAATTATATCATCATTTAATATAATTCCCCAAATTGTTAATTAATATCAACAACGCTGACGCCATCGCCACCTTCAGCTGATTCGCCCGGTCTGTATTTTGCAACATAAGGAGAATGTGATAAGTAATCTCTGATAACTTGCTTTAATACCCCCGTACCATGCCCGTGCATAATATATACAGGAGACAAATTGACCAAACTTGCTTTATCTAAAAATGAATCAACAGCATCTAAGGCTTCATCAGGATAATACCCCCTCAAATCCAATGTTTGAGACATATTATATTTTTCAATATTTAATTTAGCTTGTTTTAGAGCATATTTTTTCTGAGGTGTTTTGATTATATTTTTGTTGTAAATCGCTAATTTATCTTTTTTAACCGTGGTTTTGATCATACCCATCTGGATTTCTACTTTATTGTTTTTATCTGGGAGCTTTAATATTATTGCTTCTTGGTCTAAATTTTTGATCATTAATTTATCACCGACTTTTGCATTTTGCCAATCTATCGGCTTATATGTTTCTAACAGCTCTTCTTCTTCAAAAGAGAATTCTTTTCTGAGTTTATTTTCAAGATTAGCAAGTTTTGCAAAACTTCTGTGCGCAACTTTTTCGCTTTTTTGTTGGCGCATATCTTTTAAAATCTCTCTTATTTCTTCTTTTGCGTTATAAATTTGAGATTCAAATTTCTTTTTATAAACGTCAATATTTTTTTTCTTACTTTTTTTCAAGTCGGTAAGTTTTTCATTTAGTTCATCTTCTAAAGTTTTTAAATTTTCTTCGCTTTGCTGAACTGATTTTGTAGTTTGTGAAAGCTGATGATGAGTTGACTGAAGCTCTTCTAGTACCTTAGCGGTAGGATCTTTTTGAGTATAATATATTTCTCTTGCAAAGCTGGCGATTTCATCATTTATACCAAGGTTTTTTGCTATCGCAATAGCGTTACTGGCTCCAGGAATTCCAATTAACAACTTATAAGTCGGAGATAAGCTCTCTAAATCGAACTCTACACTAGCATTTTTAAAACCATTTTTTGTATAAGCAAGCGACTTCAACTCACCATAGTGAGTAGTAACGATGCAAAATGCGCCTTTTTTCTGTAAATATTCAAGTATAGACTGCGCAAGAGAAGAACCTTCTGCAGGATCAGTACCTGCTGCAATTTCATCTAACAATATCAAAGTTTCAGAATCAGATTGATTAATTATAGATACAATATTGTTCATATGCGAAGAAAAAGTAGACAAGCTCTGTATTATACTTTGCTCATCTCCTATATCTGCAAAAACTTTTTTAAACGGATAAACTCCAGCTTCATAACAAGGGATATGAAAACCTGCTTTTGCCATAAGTACGCATAAGCCTACAGTTTTTATAGTGACTGTTTTTCCGCCTGTATTTGAACCTGTTATGATTAAACAATTGTTTTCTTCATCCATTTCAAAATTATTTTCTACAATATCGTTTGTAACCCTCATCAATACAGGGTTTTTCATACCTTTTAATTCAATTTTCTTATTGTCAAAAATAGTTGGTGCGGTACCATCTATTTTGGCAGAATACTTCGCTTTTGCAAAAATGAAGTCAATTTCAACAAGCTCTAACAATGAAGAATAAATCTCCTCATAAAAAGCGGCTATCTCATTAGAAAGTTCTCTTAAAATTCTCTCTATTTCTGATTGGATTTGAACTTCGAGCTCTCGCACTTTATTATTCAATCCGACCAGTTCTTTTGGTTCAATGAAAAAAGTCTGATTGCTGGCTGAAACATCGTGAACTATTCCTGATACTTTATTTTTGCACTCCGCTTTTACCTGAAAAACAGTCCTACCTTCTCTTTGAGTGTAGACAGTATCTTGCAGGTTGGAAACAAAAGTGCTGCTTGAAAGTAATCTTGATATAGTTATTTTGATGTTGTTTTTTGTATCTTTTAAAGAATTATGAAATTTCTTCAAATCTATAGAAGCTGTCTCTTTGACATTCATAGAAGCATCAAAAATATCAAAGATTTTATCTTCTAACTCTTTGTTTACAAACAAATTTTCTTTAAGCAAAGATAATTCGTAATAGTCATTAGAAAGTTTATCCAAATAATTTCTAACTAACCTTGAAGTCCTTAAAATATCTGCAATGTCATATATTTCTTGCTCAGAAAGTCTAATATGTTTTTTTGCGTCTTCTAAACTTTTTCTAACATCTTTTATATTTTCTATTGGAACTAAGTCAGCATTATCATAGGCTTTTCGAGCTTGCGTCGTCAGAGTAAGTTCATAAATTATTTTGTCTTTTTCTTCAAAAGCATCTGCACTCAAGCATCTTTCGCGGCCAAGTTCACTTATAGAGCATTCGCCAAGAAAAGCAAGAACCTTATCAAATTCTAAAACTTCTTTGTATGATTTTCTTTTATTTAAAGTATCATTCTGATTGTCTGTACTCAACGAAATATCCCTTAATTATTATTAACTCATTATATCAAACAGAAAAAATAAAAGTACATTAGAATATACGCAAAAATATTTATGTCTGAATTTTTAAATAACAACGAGAGAAAAAGGAAGTATTTAAAATGAAAGTTCAAAGTTTTGGATCTAATATAGTTCAATTTGGAGTAAAAGTTCCTACAGAACAAGTGATCGATCTAATAAGCGGAATGAAAACAAATGAAACAAGAGATGTTTTCTGCAAACTTACTGGAGTAACCCAAGAAAAAATGCTCACATCAATGAACCGAGATATGATTGAAGTTGCACAAAAACACTGCGCTGGCAAAATAGCAGCTTTCCGTTTAGAATTCGCAAAGCTAGCAAAAATAGCAAGCGATTTAGAGATTATGAAGCATAGAGCTTTTCAACTAAATCAAGAAGGAAAAATATACAAATTAACCAACTTAATTGACGAAATAAATGCAGAAAAAGCAAATTTATTAAAAACCATGCCAGAAAGCCTTGATATACCTAAAATAAAATTACCATTTTAAAAAACAGGATTAGCCAAAAGCTAATCCTATTTAATTAATATATTTAATCTTCTATCGGCAAGGTTATTATATAATTATTGCCGCGTTTTTCGGTTTTTATATCATTTACATCTATTTTTTGAGGCAACGAAAAACTTTGCATAAACGAAATATCCTTTTCTCCGTTTTTCATTTTTTTATCAGATTTACCTGAAATTTTTATGCTGTTAGCTGTTGCATTGAACGTTATCGCTTTTTCATCTCCATTAAAGGGTTTCAAGTCAATGATTATCTTATAGTCATCATCTTCTTGGAAAGTTTGAATTTTCACAGGATTATTGAAAAGTGGAGCAACAATAGGCGGTAATTTTTCCATATCTTTCATTAATTCATCTTGTTGTTTTATAAAACGCTCCATATCCTTATCATTCATAATCCCTGGAGGCGGATACATTCTTGGTACGTAACGATCCATCATATTATCGAGGACAAAATATACAGCCAAAAACGCTCCAAAAAAAGTGGCTAAACTGATAACAAGGTATTTTATCCAGCATTCAGAATCTTTTTTCTCGTGCTTCGTACCGACAATTTCTACCCTGCTTTCATGTTCTTTATTTTGATCAAAGTTTTCTTCCATTGGAATCTCCTTTTGTTATAATTTATTTATTTCTTCAATTACCTGGTCAACGTGACCGCTGACTTTAACTTTTGGCCAAGCGTATCTTAAAACACCTTCTTGATCTATAAGAAAAGTCGAACGAACAACGCCTAAAAATGTTTTTCCATACATCATTTTATCAGCCCAGGCTCCAAATTGTTTTAAGACTTCGTGCTCAGGATCAGATAATAGAACAAAATTTAACTCATGTTTTTTCTGAAACTTTTTATGGCTTTCTATACTGTCAGGGCTAACGCCAATAACAATAGCCTTATTTATGAGCCTGTTAAAATTATCCCTAAAGTCGCACGCTTCTTGTGTACAACCAGGAGTATCGTCTTTTGGATAAAAGTATAAAACTACATTGTGTCCTTTAAAATCAGAAAGAGAAAAAACTTCTTCATTTCCGTTTTTATCTATACCGTTCAAGGTAAAATCTTTAACTTTAGCACCTATATCCATAACTATCCTTTCGTTTTTAGATTTATATTTTACTCATCATATCAATATACAGATTTACATCGAATTTTCTTTTACAACCTTCGTAATTCATGTATCTTATTTTGCCAAAAACATTTCTATCAAACCATGCCCTATCGTGTAATCCTCCTATGCTCCACATTATACCAACATAGCCATTAGGGTCTAAGCCATCAAGGGAATATTTGTCATTCAAATAAATTGCAATATCTAACGCTTCTTCAGGAGTTTTCGTCCATTCAAGGATCTTTTTTGCCCAGTACATTCTCATATACGAATGGATTTTGCCCCTTTTTAACAATTCTATTTGAGCTGCATTCCACAGATCATCGTGAGTTTTTGCATTTTCAAACTCTTCTCTTGAATAAAGATAAGTCCTAACATCAAACC
>JAEZOG010000036.1 GCA_023414155.1 Cyanobacteria bacterium OH_CFB_184
TTAATATCTTTAAAATTAAATTTATATTTATTATCATAAAAAAATTTACCAACGAAAAAACCAGATAACAAGAAAAATATCCAAACCCCAAAACAGCCTGGCAAATAAAAATACCAATCAGGATGGATCTTTGGATGGAATTCTCTCACACAAACAATCGAATGTGCTATAAAAATACAAAAGATTGCAATACCTCGCAACACCAGATTTAAATTGATAATACTATTCAAATTTCACCCTTACACAAATAAATAAACCACAAATAATCTAAACAAAGTATACAATTGTACGATTATCTTTGTAAAATATTAATATACTAAATTTTAATATATGTAAAGTAAATATTAAAAGAACAATTTGAAAGCAGTTTTACAATGCAAGGATTATATAATTTCTTAAAATCAGAAAAAATGCTTTATGTAATTTTAACAGTACTATTTATTGGTATGCTATCTTTTTTTTGGGGCAAATGGGGGGTATTATTCATAGATTTTGGTAGAGAATTATACGTTCCGCAATTAGTGATGGAAGGTAAAGTCCTTTATAAAGAAGTTCTAAACTTATATGGTCCGTTTTCATATCAGCTAAATGCATTTTTATATATATTATTTGGAGTTAATGTTAATGTTTTGTTTGCCGCTGGAGCAATAAATGCTGTCATAGTAATTGTGTGCACATACTTAATAACTAGAAGTATTTCTTCCACCTTAACAAGTTTTATAACAACGATTACGATAATGTGCGTACTTGTATTCAGGTGCACTTATGGAATGTATTCGGGTTATTTTTTCCCCTATTGTTACGCAATAGCTTATGCATTTTCATCACTATTATTATCATTATTGTTTTTAATTTATTTTATAAAAGATAAAAAAAACAAATACATATATCTATCGTTGTTTTTCATGGGGGTTTCAATTGTCACCAAGCTTGATTTTGCGTTATTTCTGTTAATATTATTACCTTATTTATTTTTCAATAAAGATTTAAAATTAAAAAGCAAACTCATCGCAACTACGCTTTTCCTGATTCCATCAATAATTTGTTGGTCTGTATTATTTATTCAGGGATTAGAAATCAAAAACGTCATCGATTATCTAATTTTTGGGAAAAACTTTTTCAAAGCTCCTTCTGTGAAATTTTTTAATGACACCTTCACCGGATTATACTTTAATAAAGAAGCTTTTTTGTGGAATATGCATCTATTCAAAACATATTTAATGTATTTTCTTGGTTTAATAACAATTTCAGGCGTATTTGTATTTTTAAATGAGAAAATAAAAAACATATTTGTAAAATTAATTTTATTTATTTCAATTGCTACATCTCTTCACAAATTGCTCAATTGGACAGCTTTGCAATTTTTTGAAAAACTTGGAGGATGCCACTTTGACCTAAATTGGCTGCCACTGGCGATATTAGTTATTCTTGCTTTATTTGTAGGATTTTCATTATACACAAAATTTAAACATCACTATCCAATAGACTTTAACTCAAAAATTTACATTCTTATCAGTGCAACTGCCGTTCTTAGCTGCGGCAGAACTTTTTGGAAACTGCTCCTTGGAAACATGGGCAATTTCTGCGGGTTACTGTGTATAATTTCTTTGATTTATTTTCTTTTAGAAATTCTACCAAAACTTATAAAAACAGAATCCCTCAAAACCTTCTACAAAAAAGCAATAGCTGTAACTTTCATATTGCTTTGCTATATATATCAAATAAATTACGTTAGAGAAGCCGGCACATACAATTACGAGTTAAAAACAGAAAAAGGCAGCTGGCACGCACCAAATGACTTTGGAGCAACTTTTGAAGAAGTCTTTAAATTTGCTTCTCAAAATATTCAAAAAGACAAAAAAATAATTATGATCCCAGAAAGCCCAACAATAAGCTACTTTACAGGGGTAAAAACTTACCCGAAATATTATTCATTAATTCCTCATATGATAGAATCATATGGAGAAAAAAACATACTAAAAGACCTAGAAAAAGATAAACCTGATTTTGTTCTTATAAGTAATCTTGGCTATCCTCCTTATAAAGACAACTATTTTGGCAAAAACTTTGCTGTTCAATTTGGCAAATTTATTGAAAACAATTATACCTACATAACAAGATTTCCTAAAGAAGGTTATAGTTATGAGGATTTTGAAGCGAAAAATGCAAATTTCAACATTAAAATCTACAAATTAAAAAGTTAATTATGGAACGGGATCATACCCACCTGGATTAAAAGGATGACAACGGACTATCCTTTTTATGCCTATCCAGATACCTTTTAAAGCTCCATATTTAATTATCGCTTCTTTTGTATACTGAGAACAAGTAGGATAAAACCTGCAAACAGGAGGTTTTAAAGAAGAAATCTTCTGATAGATTTTTATCAATCCAATTAATATTTTTTTTATCATTTTTCCCTCTTAAGAATATTTTAACACTAAAAACCGCCTTCAACCAAAGTTAAAGACGGCTTTTAAATTTTATTTCCAGTTACTTAAAACTAGTCTTTTTGCATATCTCTTATACTTAATGCGATTCTGTGTTCTTGTGGAGTGAATTTTTTAATAAGAACTTCAACTTCATCACCTATATTATAGACTGTGAATGGGTTTGCATTAGCAGGTTCCATTTCAGAAGAAGGTAGTAAAGCTTCAACGCCTGGGAATATGTTAATGAATGCGCCAAATGAAGTTACTTTATTAACAGTTCCTTTTACGATTTGACCTTCTT
>JAEZOG010000072.1 GCA_023414155.1 Cyanobacteria bacterium OH_CFB_184
GAATTAGTATGGGTACAAAGAGGACTATGCTCTGTAAACTGGTCTAAAGCATCTCCAGAAGCAAAAGCTTGGATTGAAAAAATCAAAAACAATCTTGAAGAAATGCAAGACATACGATTATAAAACAATTAATGGTCTTTTCTAGTTTATTAAAAACTAACGGGTGATTTAAAATCACCCGTTTTTATTTTATATTAACACACTACTTACTTAATTTATTATCTGGCAAACTTCTCGATTCCGGTAAATGCTTTTGGTAAAGGTTGAGTATTACTTATAGAAGTTTGAGTTTTTGCTTGAGCTGCTTCAGCAGCTTTTCTAGCGGCCACTTTTTTCTCGGTAACGCTTCTATTGTATTTCGGCAACAATATGCCAAGGAAGACAACTGAGAACGCTAAGCTTGCAAGCTGAGATAGTGATCTCAAGTTCTTAGCATTAGGTCCTTTAACTTCATCAAATGATTTTAACTGATAATTTTTAACCCAGTTCCAGAATCTTTTTGGAAGCGCGGCTGCTTTATCATCAGGTTTTAATCTATTTAAAAGTTTCACATCCGGCTTAATTTTTTCGATAAGTGTTGCAGTAGCTTTTGCTGCGTAGTCACCTAAGAAATATAATCCGGAGAATGAAGCGATATCTCTTACAGTAGATTCTCTCAACTCATTAGGATCTTCTGATGCAAACATTCTGCTTGCAAAAGTAGCAGTTGCGATCCATCTGCACTGATCTAATGTCGGGAACATACCTTTGAATTGTAGCATTTTCAAACTAGGCTTTTTCATCATAGATAAAACGGCCAAACCCACCATAGCTGAAGCTGATACACACTTTTGTGCAAAGAATTTGCTTTTTTCTGCACCAGTTAATTCTCTGTATGAAGTACCTTTTTCAAAGTCCTTATAGATTGGAGCTCCCTTTTGGTTGTATTTTTTACGGGTAATGGCTCTATTGATTGATTGAACAGACATTGCAAGTGGAATGATAATTCCAAGCCCTATCAAACTTTTAGCATTAACCATATCTGTTGCTTTTTTGGTAAATTTAGTCAGGTTTTTAGTGACTGCTTCTGCACCATTTTCAGCAACGTTTGTAAAACCGTTATGAGCAAATTTTCTTCCTAAGTCTATTTGATCTCTCAATAAGTCTGATAAATTTGAAGAAAATGCTTTATCGTCTTTTATAAATTTAATTACTTCAGAAGCTTTTGTATCTTTTACGATAACATCATGAGCTTGTTCTATAGCTTGTTTAATTTCTTTTTTAGAAACTTTTTCTTTGTCTATCACTGTAGAAACAATATCTACTGCTTTATCAAAATTTTCTTTATTTATTACATTTTCAAAATCTACAAACTTATTTTCATCAAAACCTTGTAGATTTTTTATTGTTTTTTGCACAAAATCTTTTGTTCTATTATCAGCATTAGACTCTGAATATATTTTTGTCAAAGCTTCAATAGAATCTTGATTAGCCCATGAACCGGACATATCAAGACCTTTAAACTCATTCATAAATGGCTTATTGAGAAGTTTACCTACGCCTAAAACGAAAAAACTAGGTATAAGGCAATTAACAATTAACCCTGAGAACTCTCTTCTTGCTGTCTCAAGAGCAGCAGGAATACCTGTTTTTAAATCAACTAATGTTCTTGGAAAATCTGTTGAAACAGTATCAATAAAACCAACATTAAGCATTGGGTTTTTGTCTAAGAATTGCAAACTTGCTGTAAGCACATCAGCTGCACCTTTAAAGCTTTGTTGATTATTGTTTTGCTTATTATATTTTTTACTTGAATAATCTGAATATGTCTTTGGTTGTACTGTTAACTGTGTCATTCGGCTTTCTCTTTTTATACTATTCCTATAATAGTAAAGTTAAAATTCAAAAACAAATTTAGTTGCGTTGTATATTAACGCCTGCTTTTGGCTTATTTTATTTTTTTGTCAAAGTTTTCTATTTTTTTATAATAAATCAATTTATTTTTTAATTTTTTTATTGAAGTTTACAATTTTAGGCTCATTTTTCAAAAAAAACGAGCAAAAAAACCCAACTTTACATTTCTTAATTAGATTTTAAGAAAAAACCACACCTAAACAATAAATTTTTTGTTCAGTTTTAAAACATATATGAAAAACATTTCTTTTACAGCCAATCTAAAAATTGATAACAACTTATATAAAAATCTGCCTAAGGGAACATCTAGAGATTTCCCAAACAAGCTTATTTCTGAATATAAGGCGTTCTTAGAAATGCCAAAAATCAAGCAAGCTACTGAAGGCGATATAATACAAATTAAAAAAGCAAAACATAAACCAGGTTTTGCTCTAGAACTTGAATTCATATCTGACAAGCTCAAGGAGCCTTTTAAAACAGGGATTTACACAAACAAAAACATTCCCGACTTCAAATCTCAAGATTTAAAATACTGGACCTACATATTTTTATGTGCGAAAAAAAATGAAAAACCCAGAGCTTTTGAATCAAGTTTCAGAATGATAGAGCGTGTACTTTTCGATGGGCAAAGGATTTTCAAAAAATAAATAAACCTTCAATCTATCACAGCGTTACAAAACATATTTTTTTCTTTACAAACTAACAAAAAAATCTAAAATTGTTTATTATATGAATAAATAGTTGTTTGGATATAAATTTTAAAAGTAGTTCGGAGAAGAGTGTTTGATGTTGAGTAGTGTGAGTTCGATTTCATTCAATGGAATCTATAAAAATTCTTATTTAAAAGAAGCTAAAGAGCAAGCTAAAACGAATCCTATAGTTAATTCCTCGATTACCCATAGCATTTGGGGAGCTGAAGGTAAACCTGTTTTTAGGTATATACCGTACTTTAAAGGTTCAGATGATTCAGAACATTTGCCGATAGGCCATGAAAGACCAGGCAAATTTCAACTTTGCTATCTTGATAACATAAGTTGCCCAAGCTGCGGAAAACCAATGATGTCGAGAATTGTTTTTGATGAGTTCGATCAAAAATTACAAAAAACGCCTGAAAAAGATTACATACAACTTCTTGAAGAATATGAAAAATACATGACCCCGGTAGAAGCTAACGTTTTCACAAAAATAAAACCGCTTTCAAAAAAACATCCAAATAAAACAATGAACGAGCTGCTCTTTAAATTAAGGGATGAAGAATTACCAAAGCTTGAAGCTATCCAGCTATCAAGACTAAATGAAATGAAAAAATGTGTCAATTTGCTACCAAAAAACGAGAAAAAGAAGCTTGTTGAAACTTTAGTCAATGCTGAAAACAGAATTAAAGCAAGATCACCAAAACATCCTTTTAGAAGAAAAGATTTCATCGCGGCTATTGATGAATTAAGAATTAGAAATATTGAAACAAAACAAAAATTAGTTTCTACTGCTAAATTATTTCCTTCTTCAAATGAATCAGAATGCGCTTGGATAGTCAAATATAGCAGTCCTGATAAAAAACACCAAGCAAGGACAAATAAAGAAATAGCAGGAAGATTTTTGTGCAATTCAAAAACCAATACAGACCATATGAAAGCCCAAGATCTTAACGGAGAAGATGTAATTCAAAATTATATGGCAATGCACTCAGGCTGCAATACCGAAAAAGCCAATAAATCTTTTGTTCAATGGTTCAATGAAAAACCTGAAGAAAGAAGCATCTATATCCAAAAATACTTCGACAAAGTCCAAGACCTAATCGATAATAATGAACTAGACGATCCAAGGTATCTGGATTATGTCAAAAATGCAAACGAAACAATAAAAGAAATTTCATACGGCAAGATTGACTTTGAACCTGTTTCGCAAGAATAAATTATAGATAAAACAAATAACAAACTTAAGACAACTATGCTACTATATCAAAAGGTATATGTGGGATTGTTGGCATGATTAAAAGACTTAAAAACCTTATATTTAAATCAGATGTTGAACCAATCCAAATAACAATTGACATCAGTGGCGCTTGTAACGCTAAATGCGGATTTTGTCCAAGACAAGTTTTAGATATTCCACAGAAAAACCATATGCCAAAAGAAATATTTTATGACATCATAAAACAGATAAAAAAACTGCCTTCGATTAAAATAGTATGCCTTGCAGCCATGGGTGAACCGACTTTACATCCTGACTTTGATGAATTTGTCGATTATCTTCATAAACTGAATTACAAAATTATCTTCCCTACGAACTTAAGTCTGGCTGATCATCACTTTGATTCGTTTTTAAAATCTTCTCAGATAATATTTTCGATAGAAGGGCATAACAAAGAAACATACGAGAAATATAGAGAAAATCTTTGTTTTGAGAAAG
>JAEZOG010000097.1 GCA_023414155.1 Cyanobacteria bacterium OH_CFB_184
AACAGTCATTTTAATAAGGCCATAAATCTATATTCAGCCAAAAATTCACTGTTTATAAGTGTGCCGACAGCCAATATTAAGGAGTTTTAATGCAAACTTACAATTTACTTATAGTCGAAGATCACGCGCTTATCCGTTTTGGATTAAAGACTGCATTTGAGACAAAAGATTTTGTAAGTAATATTTTTGAAGCAGGTACGGCAGAAGATGCACTCACTATCGTTCATAAAGAAAAAATCGATGCAATAATTATGGACTTGGGATTGCCTGGGATTGATGGAATAGAAGCGACCTTTGAAATAAAAAAGTTTTTACCTTCAGTCAAAGTTATCGTTTTAACTTCTCATAACAGTGAAGAAGAAGTTTTAGAATCTATAAGAGCAGGTGCAAGTGCGTATTGCTCTAAAGATATAAATCCAGATAGACTTGCTCAAATAGTGCTTTCAGTTATTGAAGGTGCTGTATGGTTCGATTCTAAAGTTGCGCATGTGGTTTTAAACGCTGTGGCACAAGACAAAGAACAAGTTAAAAATACCGATATAAAAGAATATAACCTTACTTCAAGAGAGAAACAGGTTTTAAAACTTGTAAGAGAAGGGTATAATAATAATGAGATATCAAAACAACTTAAGCTGAGTATAAATACGGTAAAAGTTCACGTTAGCAGTATCATCCAAAAACTTGGAGTAGAAGACAGGACAAAAGCGGCTATAAAAGCCCTAAACTACAATATTATCTAGTTTATTATTTGATTTATAGATAAATTCCAATTAGAATAAATACACAGGAGAGACACCATGTCATCAATCGCAAAAATTTTATTAATAGATGATAACCCTAAATACTTAGCAGACGCGCTCCCTATGTATGGATATGAAGTCGAAGTCGCTACAGATGGAATAAAAGCTTTAAATAAATTATCTAAATCTACAAATTACGATATACTTTTGCTAGACGTAATGATGCCTAATATGGACGGCTGGGAGACATTAAAAGCTATAAGGTCTAATAAAAACACAGAATCTATTCCTGTCATTATGATTACGGCTGTTAATGAAGAGCAAAAACAGATATCAGGCTTGAAATTCGGCGCTGATGATTATATAACTAAACCCTTTATTTTACCTAACTTACTGGCAAGGATCGAAGCTCTTTTAAGGCGTTCGAATTGGCAAAAAACGCAACCAAAACAGATTGATTATGCTTTCTCAGTGGAAGGTGAAATAGAACCCTTAACTCAAAGAGAAAAAGAAGTTTTAAAAATGGTATCTCAAGGAGATAGTAACCACTCGATTTCAGAAAAACTTTTCGTAAGAGAAGTTACTGTAAAAACACATTTAAATAGTATATTTAAAAAACTAAAGGTCTCAAATCGCACACAAGCTGTGCTTTTAGCAATGCAAATGAAAATTATTGATGATTAAGGAGAATTAAGAATGTATTCAAAAGAAGAATTATTAGAACTGATCCTGAAAAATCCTGAAGAATATAGTACTTTCAAAGCTTCAGTTTCAGAAGAAATTGACTTAAGTGAGTTGGATTTTTCAAATTCAAATCTGGATAGTATCGATTTCTCAGGAGCTGATCTTTCAGGAAGTTCATTTATCGATAGTCAGCTTTCGCTAGTGAATTTTTCAGACTGTGATTTGAAGTCAACTGATTTTACACGTGCAAATGTAGTAGAATCTGATTTTACCGGTGCTATTGTAAACGGAACTGATTTTAGCTTCGCAAAAGTAGATTATTGTAATTTTACCGATGCAGATATGGCTGGAAGTGTATTTATAGAAGCAGATCTTGCAAATTCAGACTTTACTGCAAGTGAAAATTTAACAGCTTCAAGATTCGATGATACAACTTTGTGGCCTGAACCGGAATTGTTGCCTGAAGACTTTGACACAAGTTTTTCTAAAGATCTATCATCATTAGATGATGAAGATGAAACAAGTAACGATGTTTATTAGTCATAAAATATAATAAAAATAATTTTAAAAGATGCGAAATAAAAATCGCATCTTTTTTATTTATATAAAAAATAAAAGCCGCTTGATTTCTCAAACGGCTTTTTTATACTTTACAGAGTAAATATTATTCTGTAGGTATTCTCATTGAATAGAATGATCTAACAACGAATATAAGAGCGATCACAAGTAGAACAACGCCTACTATAGGAGCAAATGCTCTGAATGATTCGTTAATAGATATTTCCATTGCTAATAAACCAAATAATGTTGTGAACTTGATTATTGGGTTCATAGCTACTGAAGAAGTATCTTTGAATGGGTCACCAACAGTATCACCAACGATTGTAGCGTCGTGAAGGTCAGTACCTTTTTCATTCAAATCAACTTCAACAACTTTCTTCGCATTATCCCAACATCCGCCGGCATTTGCCATAAATACTGCTTGGAATAAACCAAACACTGCAATAGCAATTAGATAGCTGACGAAGAATGATACAGGAAGTGCTGAACCAGCTGTTGGTGCTGATAAGAACGCGAATGCTAATGCAAAAGAGAATAATGCGATAAATATGTTGAACATACCTTTTTGAGCATATACTGTACATATTTTAACTACTTCTTTTGAATTTTCTACGTTAGCAGCTTTTTCATGAGATTCAAGATTAATGTTTTCTTTGATGAATTTAACTGCTCTGTAAGCACCTGTTGTAACAGCTTGCATTGAAGCACCTGAGAACCAGTAAATTACCGCACCACCTGTTAAGAAACCAAGTAATGTGTATGGATTTAATAGGTTAAGGATAGCTTCTGGCTCAATTCCTAGAGTATCTTTAATTACAAGAATTAAAGAGAAAATCATAGTGGTAGCCCCAACAACTGCTGTACCGATAAGCACCGGTTTAGAAGTCGCTTTGAATGTATTACCAGCGCCATCATTTTCTTCTAGGTATTTTTTAGCTTTTTCAAAGTCAGGCTCAAAACCATATTCTTCTTTGATTTTCGCTGTAACATCAGGAATTTCCTCAATTAGAGAA
>JAEZOG010000074.1 GCA_023414155.1 Cyanobacteria bacterium OH_CFB_184
GGTAGAAAGTATATTTCTTTTTATTACGAAGTCTTTTGTTTTATTGTTGCCTTCGAATTTAATTGCGTTGATCAACCCTTCTGAAATTACAAGGTTTACTACTCCATCAGGGTCGTCTTTTACATCAATTACTCTTGCTAAAATGTAGCCTTTTGATGCGTAAAGCTCTTCAATATCAGCTATTGCGTTATTGAGGGTGTTTAGATTTTGAGGCTGATTTTCTAAATTGGATATGATTTCAAGGATTTCGCCAGTGGGAATGACAGTGTTTCCTTGAATTGTAAAGCCATTTACAGGAAGATTTTCTTCTAAATATATTTTTAATGTTACTTCATCAGAGTCTGTAGTTATTGGGATTGCCTTCATCTTATCTGAGAAGTAGCCCATATTATAAATATTTTTGAGGTTTTCTTGAACAGTGTCTCTGTTGTATGAGTCTCCTGGTTGAAGCTGAATACTTTTCAGGATTTCACTGTTTTTTACAAGTTGATTGCCTTCAATCTCGATTTTGTTGATTGTAAGCGGCTTATCAGCTTTTGCTTTTGCAGGGGTGGTATTTTGCGCAGCATAACCTGCCTGGATGCTTGTTATTATTAAAGCCCCCAAAATTATATACTTTACCCACTCATTATTAAGCTTTTTTCTTAGTTTCATATCCTGTAGCATTATTAGCTTTAGCAAAATTATATCATACAAAAAACTATTTATTAAAACATGTAAAAACTCTATAAATAACTTAACAAGTTTATTTATTTTTGATTATTCTAATAGTGTAAAAACGAGGTAAAGTAATGAAAATTTCATTTAATAACAATAATTTTAACGTATCTTTCGGCAAGGTTATCCCTGTTAAGAAAATAGTTTTTGACGAAAATAGCAGCATCAATTATGAGCAGCTTAGTATGGATTGTCTTGATATTGATCACAGGGACAAGGTAGATACAACTTGCGATTTAGCAACTTCAAAAAAGGTTATTCAAGCATTGAATCGCATATTGTTGAAAAATGATGGAGCAGAAAAAAATACTTTCCAAAACTCATTAAATAATATGATAAGAAATACATTTGCTCTTGTAGATAAAGATTACAAGATGCCTTTAAAAGCTGTTGATTCTTCTGAAAACCAAATCGTAAGACCTTGTTATTCAGCAGAAAGAAGTTATTTGCTCACAGGTAAAGAAGCCAAACAATATGCTTCTGCAGGTAAAAATATAGGAGGCGCAAGAGCATTAGTGCGTGACTATAATGAACCTGATTATGTTATAAATCGCTCAAAAAAAGATTTTGCATATTGTAAAACAGATATAATGTCAGATTACAAAGCCAGATTGAAAAATGACTATGGACAAAATATGGGACTAATAATCTATGCCGATAAAGTGAATGTTCCTAAAAAAGGTTCAAAAGGATGCAAAACAGAAATAAAGATAAGGGGGATAGATTTTGAGTCTGTGTAATAAATTTTCTTATACTAACTTTTCTTATCTCTTTTTCAACTTGATGTTTATTTACAAAACCCATTAGTTTTTTGTTCCAAGGATTTTGGACAATCGGAATCGTATTAAGATTTAGATTTGTCATTATTGAATAAATTTCGTTTATGTCGCTCTCAGGGTAAGCAACTACGCAGCAATTTTCATTATGAAGAATATCTGATATTCTTAGTTTTGCGCAGCAGTGAGCATTTCTTGATATTTTTTTGTTATCGATTACATCTTTTACGCTTTTATTCATTGACGGTAAAAGCGTTTTAGATAAACTTAAATTAAGCAATTTTCCTAACGCCTCGCTTAAGCATTCTTTCGATTTGCTTTGTTTTGAAGGTTTGGAAAACATTTCAGTAACTTTGTAAGAGCAGTCAACCATATTTGACTCCTTTATTACTTGTACTTATTTATGAATGAGGGGAGATAATCAACAAATTAATATTCACACGATAAATTGGTTTTTTCTACTAGACAATTGGCTAATATTCTCAATGTGCATCAATTCGATATTTCATATATAATTGTACTAAGTTTAATAAATTATATGGTGAAAAAATGATTATTCCAAGTATTGATCTTATGGGCGGTAAAGCCGTTCAATTAAAACAAGGAAAAGAAAAAGTCCTTGAAAGAGAAGATGTATTAGAACTTGCAAAGTATTATTCTCGTTTTGGTGAAATTGCAGTTATAGACCTAGATGCAGCGATGGGTAAAGGTGACAATGAAGATTTGATAAGAAGAATTTGTCAGGTTGCTACTTGCCGTGTAGGTGGTGGAATAAGAGATCTTGATAAGGCAAAAAGAATAATAGCAAACGGTGCGAAAAAAATAATCATCGGTACAGCAGCAAATGAAGAGTTTTTATCAAAACTTCCTAAGGATAAAGTTATAGTTGCTATTGATGCAAAAAATGGCAAGGTTACAACAGAAGGTTGGACAAAAGAGTTATCTTCTTCTCCTGAAGATTTTGTGAAAAGATTTGATGAGTTATGTTCAGGCTATTTGTATACAATTGTTGAAAAAGAAGGAATGATGGGTGGTACTGACATTGAAGCCATTAATCACATTCGTTCAATAACCAAAAAAGATCTTGTTGCAGCAGGCGGTATTTCTTCTGTTGAAGAGATAAAAACGCTTGTAAAAATGAATGTCTCAACTCAACTTGGAATGTGTATTTATACTGGCGCGGTCAAGTTAGAAGATGCATTTTGTGCAGTGCTGGATTTTGATAAACAAGGTGGGCTTATTCCTGCAATAGTTCAAGATGTTCAGACAAAACAAGTTTTAATGCTTGCATATTGTAATGAAGAAGCTGTTAAAAAGACTTTAGCCGAAGGCTTAGCTACATATTATAGCCGCTCAAGACAAGAATTGTGGACAAAAGGATTAACCTCGGGAAACACCCAAGAGCTTGTCAGTGCCAAGTTTGATTGTGATCAGGATACTTTGCTTTTTAAAGTAAAACAAAAAGGAAACGCCTGCCATTTAGATAGATTTTCGAGTTTCGAAGACAGAGAATTCTGTATAAATGAACTTTATAATCTTTTATTAGATAGAAAAGAAAAAATGCCTGAAGGTTCTTTTACTACTAAGTTGTTTAAAAATGAATTTTTCTTAAAAAGAAAAATTATGGAAGAAGCTTTTGAAACCGTTAACTTTGAACAAGGAGACGGTCTGGAGTGGGAAGCCAGCGATCTAGCTTATTTTGTACTTACTTTTATGGCAAAGCACAATATAACTCCTCAAGATATCGTTAGCAATTTGGCTTCAAGAACAAAGTAGGTTATTTATGAAAATAATTGAGTTAAATCAACTTTCAGCTGATTTTTTTGAAAAAATTGAATTTGAAAATATTTCTTCAGTTACTGAAATAATTGCGGATGTTAAAAAAAACAAAGACTCTGCAATAGTTAAATATGCCAAACAGTTTGGCGATGGAGATATTGAAAATATCGAAGTCACAGAAGAAGAAATCGCTCAAGCGATAAAATCAGTAGATGAAGAGACTTTAGCGTCAATTAATTTTGCGATAAATAACGTGCGTGAATTTGCTCAAAAACAGTTTGATTGTTTGAAAAATCTTGATACAACTGTTGCTGGAGTCGACTTGGGACATAGGGTTATACCAATAAATAATGTTGGATGTTATATCCCAGGCGGCAATTACCCGCTTCCAAGTTCTGCTATTATGACGATTGTGCCTGCTAAAGTTGCAGGAGTAAAAAATGTAGTTGCAGTTTCTCCAAAAATACAGCCGGTTACAATAGCGGCGTGTCACTTGGCAGGTGCTGATAAGATTTACAGAGTTGGCGGCGTTCAAGCCGTTGCTGGTCTTGCATATGGCACGGAGACTATTTTGAAAGTCGATAAAATTGTTGGACCTGGAAACAAATATGTCACCTCTGCTAAAAAACAAGTTTTTGGTGAGTGCGGGATAGACTTTTTAGCCGGACCTTCTGAAGTATTGATTATCGCAGATAATACGGCTGTTCCAAAATTTGTCGCAGCAGATATGCTTGCTCAATGCGAGCACGATAAGGACGCAAGGGCATATTTGATTTGTTTAGGCAGAGATTTTGCCAACGAAGTTGAAAAAGAAGCGCAAAAATTCTTAAAAACATTAGAAACAGCTGATATTGCAAAAGTTTCTTTTGAAAAATCCTTTGCAGTAGTCGTTGATAGCCTTGATCAAGCTATTGAATTATCTGAGAAAAAAGCACCTGAACATTTAGAGATTTGTTTTGAAAATGCTCAGGATTATATTGAAAAATTCCAGAACTATGGTTCATTGTTCGTCGGAAACTATTCTGCAGAAGTCTTTGGAGATTACGTTACAGGAACTAATCACACACTTCCAACGAACCAAGTCGCCAGATACTCAGGTGGATTGAGTGTGTTTGATTATGTAAAAGTTCAAACCTATCAAATTTTGGCAAAAGATAAAATCGGTCAAATAGCAAAAAATGCCTCTATTCTTGCGAAGAACGAAGGCCTTTTTGCTCATAAGTTGGCTTCTGATATTAGAAAAAACTAAATATTTGAGTCAGTCTTAATTATGTCGTATCCATGATCTTTCCAGGATTTGAACCCTCCTTCAAGTTCAATTGTAGGGAAGTAATTTTCCAGTAAAATCATTATGCAATTTTTTGCAAGGTGACAATGTTGTTCGTAACAGTAAACAATTGTTGGCTTTTTTCTGTCTATCAAATGAAGATTGTCTTTTATGTCTTCTGCAGGCATGTGTATAGCAAAAGGTATATGACCGTCGATATAATCGTCATATGCTCTTACATCAACTAAATTGAATGAATTTACGTCTTGTTTAATTAATTCATTTAAGCTGTATGGAGTTGTCG
>JAEZOG010000199.1 GCA_023414155.1 Cyanobacteria bacterium OH_CFB_184
TATGTTGCCGTCAACTCCATGCTGCAAAGCTTAGATGATCCGTATTCAAAATTCATGAATATTCCTGAATATGAATCGCAAAATATAAACATCGAATCAAACATTTCAGGAATCGGAATAAACGTTATGTCTATCGCTGATAAAATAATAATCTCGAACGTAATTGAAGATTCACCCGCCAAACACGCAAAACTGCTTATAGGTGACATAATTACAGAAATAAACGATAAAAAAATTGACGGGATGCCAATAGATGAAGCCGTTTTACTCATAAGAGGCGATAAAGGGACAACTGTAAAATTAAATATTTTAAGAAACAAGAAAAAAATCACAAAACTCATAAAAAGAGACGTAGTACGAATAAAAAACGTCAACCATAAAATCCTATCCGACAACATCGGATATATTCAAGTTGCAAGCTTTATGGGGATGTATGTACCTCAAGAATTTGAAACAGCTTTAAAAAAGACAGAAAACACTGATGGACTAATAATCGATCTAAGAGGTGACGCGGGAGGCCTACTTACAAATGCAGTACTAATAGCAAATATGTTCATAAACGAAGGCAACGTCGTAAGCGTTGTATACAGAAACGGCATAAAAGCAAAAATGCCCGCTCAAAGAACCGCTATATACAAAGACAAACCCATTGTAATAATAATAAACAGAGGGACAGCAAGCGCTTCAGAAATCCTAACAGGCGCTCTAAGAGATAACAAAAAAGCGATTCTGGTTGGAGAAAGAACTTACGGCAAAAACTCTGTTCAACAAATCATTCCGATGCCGAACAAAACAGGCATGAACCTAACTATAGCAAGATATTTAATGCCAAACGATGAAGATATTCACCTTACAGGGATACAACCAGACTACAAAGTAACATTTACAAAAGAAGATTCAAAAAAACATAAAGATCCCCAATTAGAAAAAGCCATCGAAGTCATATCAAAGCTGTCCAAGCCTCAAGACTAAGATTAAACCAATTTTTGATTTCACAACATCACCCTAAAGTCGTGTCTACATAACACTTTTAAGGGTGTTTGTTTTTATAAAGATATGTAAACATTACTACACCTATAGCAGTATTTTTAAAGCCCTTTATTTGAAACAATGTTATAATATTAATGTAGAGTTACGAACAAATCTTCGAAAGAAGATACAAGTACAAAAACCTCACGCGATACATAAGCGAAAGGGACATATGGACAAAGTACAATTTCACAGTGACCTTGATAGGTTGATTGAGATTTTACCCCCGAAGATAGTAAGATATCTTAGCCGAGACAACTTGCACGATGTAATTGAGCTGGTTTTGGATTTAGGAAGAATAGGAGAAATCCGACATTCTGACGGCAGGATTGAATATCTGGGAGAAGACCATGTCTTAGAAGAAGACCTTAACTACATAACGTCGAGGATTCAACCGTTTACGAATGACAACAGGTCCGGCATACCCGGAACACTACACAGGATAAGCGCCATCAAAAATAGGCAAGGAAAAGTCGTGGGCTTAACTTGCAGGATCGGCAGAGTCGTAACAGGAACAATAGCTTGTATAAAAGATTTTATTCTGCAAAATAAAAGTATATTATTTTTAGGCAGACCAGGTGTTGGTAAAACTACAAAACTAAGAGAGATTTCAAGATTAATTTCAGACGAACTCGGTAAAAGAGTTGTAATTGTTGATACGTCTAACGAAATAGCCGGAGATGGCGACACTCCTCACCCTGCAATAGGTAGATCCAGAAGGATGCAGGTTACTCAGCCTGAATATCAAAAAGACATAATGATAGAAGCTGTTGAAAACCACACGCCTGAAGTAATCGTCGTAGATGAAATCGGTACAGAAGCAGAAGCTCAAGCATCCAGAACCATCGCAGAACGTGGTGTTATGCTTATCGCAACAGCTCACGGGAACACTTTAGAAAACCTAATAAAGAACCCTGTTTTATCAGACCTTGTAGGCGGAATCAGCTCTGTAACACTCGGTGATGACGAGGCAAAAAGAAGAGGCTCTCAGAAAACAGTTCTTGAAAGAGAAAAACAACCAACTTTTGATATTGTTATAGAAATCATTGATAGAAACACCTTAGCAGTATATAAAAACACAGCAGAAGCTGTTGACTACATTTTAAGAGGCTGGCCGATAAGACCTGAAATGAGAAAAGTAGATCAGACTTATCAAGAAAAAACAACTTCTTTGATAGAAGAAATAAACAACCTTGACGCTAAAGTAACAAAAGCAAATCAGAGTCTTAAATTCAGCTTCTCTAGACAAGAATATGTCAACGAAGTCAAACCTTTCAAAAAGATATATATTTATGCAGTAAGCAGAACCGTTCTTGAAAAAGCAATCGAAAGACTTGATTTAAATGCAGAAATAACCAGAAACGTAGAAGATGCAGACATCGTGATTGCGCATAAAGGATTTGCAAAAGGCGGAACAAAAATCCTAAGTATAGCTAATGAATACAGACTTCCTATATATTATGTCCGTTCAAATTCTATGTCTCAAGTGCAAAAAGTTATAAAAGAAGCACTTCACATTACAGAAACTTCAGACACTCTAAAAGGCTTCTATGATGAAGTTGAAAGAGCTTTAGATGAAGCCAAATCTGCAATTCAAAAAATAATGTCAGGCGAAAAAGACATAGAACTTACTCCACAAAACCAGCAGATAAGAAAACTCCAGCACGAACTTGTTGAGCAACACAACTTATCAAGCGAAAGTGTAGGAGAAGGACCTGCAAGAAGACTAAAAATAGTCGGAGGCAGCGAATACAAAGACGCAGGATAAAATTATTCTAAAATATAAAAAGAGAGCTATTGATTAGCTCTCTTTTTGCATATAATACGTATAAAGCCACAAATTTGGCATTAATACTATATATTGAGATGTTCATATTTCTGTTTTCTTGTACTATAATGGAAAATAATTTAAGAGGGAAAAAAATTGTCAATCACATTAGATAACAAACAAGGACTTATAGCCGGAGATGGTCAACTGCCGATACTTTTAGCGGAAAACGCAAAAAAGAACGGATTTGAAGTAGTTGCAATATCACTTTCATCTGACAACAGAAATGAATTAAAAAAGCACTGCTCTAAAGTATATAGCTTCGGACCAGGAGAAATTACAAAAATTACAGACACCTTAAAAACTGAAGGGATAAACCAACTTACGTTTATCGGGAAAGTTCACAAGGGCTTAGTGATAAAAAGACCGAAGTTTGATTCTTATGCATTCAGTCTATTAAATAAAGCAAAAAGACTCAATGACGACGCTATTATGCTGCTTATAATCGATGAATTAGAGTCGATGGGAATCACCGTTCTTGATCAGACATTCTTTATAAAAAATTTAATGGTTCCAACAGGAATTTTAGGCAAACACAAACCTACAGAAGAACAAATTCAAGATGTAAATTACGGTTTTTGGCTTGCAAAAGAAATGGGCAAGCTAGATGTCGGACAGTCAGTTGTTATCAAAGACAAAATGATTATGGCAGTAGAAGCTATCGAAGGAACTGACAGATGCATCGAAAGAGGCTGCAAAATCGGCAAAAAAGGTACAGTTGTTGTAAAAGTATCTAAACCGACTCAAGATAAAAGATTTGACATACCTGCATTTGGTTTAAAAACCCTAAAAACAATGGCAAAATATGGTGCAGGGCTAATCGCAGTAGAAGCTGGGGAAACTATTATGGTTGATCAGCAAGAAACTATTGAATTTGCAGATAAACATAACATAGTTGTAATGGCAGTATGAAGAAAATATTCATCATCACAGGAGAACACTCAGGAGATAAACACGCTGCAGACGTAGCGAAAGAGCTCTTGAAATCCAACCAAGACCTAAACATTGAAGCTGTTGGAGGTAAACACATTGAAGAAGCAGGTGTGAAACTTTTCTGTGATCATTCTAAAATGTCTGCTGTCGGTTTAAATTTCAAAATACTAATAGACCACATAATGCTGGGTAAAAACATCGTTAACTACTTAAAAAATGAATTTAAACCTGATCTTGTATTGCTTGTAGATTATGGCGGGTTCAACCTTAGCATTGCTAAAATATTAAAAAGAGCAGGATTTAAAATATTTTATTACATCCCTCCTCAGATTTGGGCTTCAAGAAAATGGAGACTCAAAACCGTAAAAAAATATATAGATAAAGTTATTACGATTTTTCCGTTTGAAAACAAAATGTACAAAGATGCAGGAATTGATGTTGAATTCTCAGGCAACCCATTAATTGAACAAATGCCAGAAAAAACGGATAGGAAAAAGTTTTTTGAAGAACAAGGCTTGGATCCTTCAAAAAAACTTATCTCTATTTTTCCGGGTTCAAGAGTATTTGAAATTAACCAGCTTTTAAATGTATTCATTGAAACAACAAAAATAATATCTAAGAAAAATCCAGATACCCAATTTGTGATTTGTCAGGCTCCTACAATTAAAGATGAATATTTCAAAAATACGGTTCCAAAAAATATAAAAATAATAAAACATAAAAACTATGAACTTTTATCTGCCTCTGATGCTTTGATATTAGCATCAGGCACTGTCGCGCTTGAAGCTGCATTATATGAAACACCTATGATTATAAGCTATAAAGGCCCTTGGTTCTTCTATATGGTTTATTTGCTTGTAAGATGTATAAAAATGGTTTCATTGCCAAACATAATATTAAACAAAAAAATCGTCCCAGAACTTATACAAAAGGACGCAAAAGCAAGTATAATAGCAGATTACATACTTAACATAATCGAAAACAAAGACTACAGAAACAACATGATAACTTCGTTAAAAAATGTTAAAGAGCAATTATCCACCGAAAACTCGGCTTATAAAACATCAAAAATCATATTAAATAATATATAAATACTACTTTTCGATGTTTTTATTTCCCCAAAAAAGCCTATTATTCATGGTATAGGAGATTGTAAAGTTTTTTAAATCTTTAGCAATTTTTCTAAAATAAATACCTTATAATGG
>JAEZOG010000254.1 GCA_023414155.1 Cyanobacteria bacterium OH_CFB_184
CTCTAAAATCAGAATGTCAGGCGAAGGCGATGCAGGTAAAAACGGGGGTCCTTCAGGTGATTTATACATAATTTTATTTGTAAAAGAACATAAACTTTTCAAAAGAAAAGGATACGATATTTATACAACGCTAGATGTTAACTTCCCTCAAGCAGCACTAGGTGATACAATTACTATCGAAACTCTTGACGGTGAAAAAACTTTAACTATCCCTCAAGGCGTTGAACATGATAAAATACTTACATTAAAATCAGTGGGTGTCCCATTCTTGGGTGAGAAAAACAAACGCGGCGATCATCACGTAGTAGTGAAAATCCAAAGCCCAAAACACTTAAGCGATGAAGAAAAGAAATTATACTCTAAATTAAATGAGCTAAATCAAAAGAAAAAATCTTCAGAAAGCATAATCGATAAAGTGAAGAACGCACTTCATAATTAATCAAAAGAGGATAGTATGAATTTAAAAAGAATAATTCTAGCATTTGCACTAATTGTTTTCTCAATTAATAGCGCATTTGCAACACAGTTACCGAAACCTGTACAAGATTTCGTATTAACAAACTATCCTAATTCAACTTTGCGTTTTGACGGAATGATTACGCTTCAAGATGGAACGGTTTATATTCCTGTTATTCCATCATACTTAGAAAAAGTCGAAAAACTTGACGTTACGTATATTTATCCTCAAAAAACAACAATAAAAGATAAACCTGAAGTGATTGTTTTTAATAATAACTATGCGCTTTTAAAGCTAATAAAAACAAAAAACGGAATTTTGACTGTCTGCCCTAACCCAAACCTTCCGATGACAATCAAAACAGGGGCTTTACCACAAGATATTTTAGTTCCAAAAGGTCTGGTATTTCCAGAAGCATTAAAAGGGATTTTAGGGAATGTTCAAGTTCCTTTATTAACGGCAAATACAGTTATTAAGGAAAAAAATCTTGGCGAACAAAAACTGATTGTGCAAACGGTTCAAGAAACGACAACGGCTGCCCAAAAAGCTCAAAAAGCACAAACGACAACTAACTTAAACTTAAAGTTAAAAAATAAAAATTACTATATTACTAATTTTGACACGCAATACTTAAAAGTATTTTCTTCTAACGCGCCAAATCCAGCTTATAGCTTAAAATTGAGCGGTGTTCCAAAAGATATGAAAGCAGTGTCAAACGGAAAATACCTGATTGTTATTTCTAACAACCAAAAAATCATAGATGTTATTGATGTTCAAAACGAATACATAGCAAAACAAATCGATTTATCTGTTATGCCAAACGAGCTTGCGATAGATGAAAAGAATAATAAGGCATATGTATCAAGCATCTCTGATAAATCAATATTTGTAGTTGATTTAAAAGATATGAAAATAAAAGAAAAAATCAACTTAATCGGTTCGCCAGAAAAAATAGCGATTTCTGAAAATGGATCAGAGCTTGCTTATATCGACAGGGCAACTTCAAATTTATACATACTAAAACTTGATGGTTCATATGAAAACAAATTGATTGTAAATGCGCCAAATACTTCAAAAATAATACTTTCAGCTGGTAAATTGTACAAAATAAACAGAGTAGAAAATAAATTTTCCGAAATCACATATGATCTTGAAAAAGACTTTACTCATCTTGTAGAAAAGAAACACCCTTCAGAAGAAAAATTGACTTTCTCAAATGTTATCAACGGGATAGTATCAAACCTTACTACACCTGAGAGTGTAAGAAAATCATTGATACAAGAAATAAAATACTACTCTACAGATGAAAAAACCATTGAAACAGGAATTACACCAACAGATATATTGTCATACAATAATAAAATATTTATTTTATGCTCAAAAAGCAATAATATCTTGATTTATGACACAAAAACTCAGAAGTTATCAAAAGATTTAAAACTTCCTACAAACGGTTTTTCAAGAAGAATAACAATGGTTCCAAATACAAATATGGCAATCATTACCAATGTTTTAGAAAACAAATATTTAGTTATGGATATGGACAGAGAAACAATAATCCAGTCTGTATACATAAATACACCGGTAAACGCAATTACAATAGTAGATAAAAGATAATGAACGCAACGACAATCGAGACACTAAAAGAATTAGAAAAAACATCCAAAGATTATTGGAATATAGCACCAGAAACAGCAAATTTTTTGAATATGCTTTTAAAAATATCTGACTCTAAAAATGTACTTGAAATAGGTACTTCAAACGGATATTCAGGAATATGGATTGCTCATGCGCTAAAAGAAACTAACGGCAAACTTACTACGATTGAATTTTGGGACAACAGACAATCTATAGCGATAGAAAACTTCAAAAAGTGCGCTGTAGATCATCTTATTACTCCAAAATTAGGTTCTGCACTTGCTATTTTAGAAAATGAAACAAACGAAGTTTATGATTTTGTATTCATCGATGCAAACAAAGGTGAATATATAAAATATTTTGAACTAATACATCCATTATTGAAAAGTGGTGGAATAATCGCAGCTGACAACGTTTTATCTCATGAAGAAAAAGTTAAACCTTTTGTAGATG
>JAEZOG010000269.1 GCA_023414155.1 Cyanobacteria bacterium OH_CFB_184
ATATGGTCCTCTTAGTTTTGGAATAATGCAATATCCACATTCAAAATTACACCCGTCTGCGATTTTCAGATATGAGCTGGAACCAACTGTTATTTGCTGTCTTTCAACTTCCTCAGGGTAATCATACTCCGGTTTTTCTGAAACTTGAAAAAGTTCTTTTTCTTCTTTATTAAAAAGAGAACCTACAACTTCTGATATTTTTTGAAACTCTGAAGTTCCCAAAAAACCGACTGCTTCAGGAATCGCTTTTTTTAATTCTTTTTTATGTTTTTGAGGTAAACAGCCTGTTATTATGACTTTTTTGCCTTCATTGACCATTTCCAAAATGCTCTGTATAGATTCAGTTTCAGCATCATGAATAAATGAACAGGTATTTATTATAATCACATCAGCTTTAGTTTCATCTAATGTAATTTTGTATCCGTCTCTTGTCAAAATCCCAAGCATCAATTCTGAATCGACTAGGTTTTTGGCACATCCGTGGTTTATTAATGCAATCTTTTTCATTTCAAATCTTTTCTTTTATAAATAACAGCTTCGTATTTCCCTTTTATTATTTTAACAGAAGAATAGTTATCTTTTACAAAAGAACAAAAATCTAAAGCATAGTCTTTACACATATACAAATGGCCGTAATCAGAAGTGTTTCTGTTGTTGATGATTATATATTCAGGCTTTGTCTTTTTGAAATCTGCAATGACATTGTCTTCACCGAACGTTTCAATATAAAGAGGAATCAAGCTGTGATACTTATTGTCTGAATCTCTTTCTGTTAGAAAATTAATAAAAGGCGCCTCAGGAAGCATAATAACTTTGTCTGTGGCTTTAGTATTTTTTTCAATATAATCTATCAATTGATTGTATGTAGCAACTGTCTTTTTGCCGCCATAAATCCAGCCTTTTTTTGTTTCAAGCTTCAGCGGTTTTTCTTTCAGGGCAGAAAAATCCACAAACGCAAAGTACATCGTAAAAGCGATTAGTAAAAAAATTATTGAATTTTTAATAGACAAATTAACCGATTCAGACTTAAAAACCAGAGGAAAAATTGTTAAGAAAAACACCACTACCGCGATCAAAGCCAATGGCAGAGTGAAAACGCCGTAAACAAATAAATTTAGTGCAAAAAATGTTTTAGAAGCACCAATTAAACCACTAATATTTAAAATCAACTCTGCAGGATGTTCTTTTAAAGTTTTAAAGAACATTGAAGTTAATAAAAGAAGAAAAACCGGAAAGAACCCAAACCCTGTATATAAGTTAAAAAACAATACCGCAACAAAAGTTACAAGTACAAAAAAGGCAAAATATGCTTTTTCCATAAGTTCTGTTTTCGCGCTTTTTCTAACAGCATCAAAAGAAAACAATATGAAGAAAACACCTGCAAGATATAGAAATTCTCTTATGACGTTTCTAAAAATGTTCCAATTAAAATATGTGCCTGAATAATAATTATAAAGATGCTTAATGCTGTCTGTATTTGCCATTGTCTTTAAATATACAGCTGTTTTTTGGACATCCAAAAAAGAAAGCCCTTGAACAAAAAGTGCCCCATAAGAAACAACAGGAACAATGAAAAAAGCGCTTATTGATTTTACAATATCCACCTTCTTTAAAGGTTTTAAAAACAAAATAACGTAACCGATCAAAAACGGGAACAGAACATATTCATACTTACAAGAAAGTGAAATCCCTATAAAAAAACAACTCAAATGTGCATATATGCTTTTTTCTTCTTTGACATACTTAACCAAACATAGTACTGCCAGTAAAAACGAAGAAAATGCGTATATTATTGCGAATGAATATGGCAAATTAAAATTAAAAAGACCAACTTCAAAAATGCAAGCATAAGAGATAAAAGCTACAATCAACAGAGAAAATACTTTATCTATAAACTCTCGGCAAATAAAGTAAATCAAAAACAAAGAAATAAGAGAATTTATTACTCCAAGGAGATACAGCGTTAATATTTTTTGCCCAAAAAGCAAATACGCAAGAGCGTTTATTTGATAAGAAAGCGGTCCATATATGTTAAAAATATCCTTGTACAAAACCTGCCCTTTGAGCATTTGCCAAGGAATATAAAATTCCCTTCCGACATCAGCTGTCAAAGAACCTTGTTTCAAAAAGAAAAATAACAAATTAAATATAAAAAATATCGCTATAGCAAGTAAAAATTTATACTCTTTTTTTATACAATCAATCATATTAACTCCATAACTATAAATAAATTTAACAGTATTTCTTTATAAAAAGCAATTTTTCAGTTCTAAAATACTTTATATATGTAGGTTAGAAACTTTGGGAAAAATTATGACTGCAGGTTTGCCAAATTCATATGATATGCTTACGCTATATGGCATTTTACCTTATGATGTAAATCAAATTGTAAATGATAAACCATCACAATTTTTGCAGAACTCGTACCTAAAAATGCCAAATAATACTCTTAAAAGTGATCAATTTAACATAAACAATAAAACAAAAACACCAAAAGATCCTCGTAAAGTCGCTTTAGCAGCGCTTGCCACTTATCTAACCGGAGTAGTTTTATCTAAAGGCAGTAAAAACCCTCTAAAAGGATTGCAAGCTATAGGAAAAACCGCCTTTAATATTATAAAATTACCAATTAAGGTTTTACTTAAACGTTAATCAAAACTTAGGGTAAGTTGAGGAACGCTTGGTTCAGTTGATTTAGATTTTTTAGAAGAAAGATCTTTAGAAAAATCTTTTTGCATTTTTGTCATAAGAGTTTGGGCTTTTCCTATAACAGAATTTGGTAAACCAGCCATTTTAGCTACCTGTATACCGTAACTTTTAGAAGCAGAACCTTCAACAACTTTTCTTAAAAACTCAATTTCGCCTTCTTGTTCTGAGATTGTTATTCTGTAATTTTTTATCTGCTCGATTGAATTAGGCATAACATTAAGCTCATGGTAGTGAGTTGCAAATATAGTTCGTGATTTGAGTTTGGTTGCGATATATTCTGCAACTGACCAAGCAATTGCAACGCCATCATAAGTGCTTGTTCCTCTACCGATTTCATCTAACAAAATCAAACTTTTTTCTGTTGCAGAGTTTAAAATATAGGCAGTTTCACTCATCTCTACCATAAATGTTGATTGCCCCAAAGATAAGTCATCCACAGCTCCGACTCTGGTGAATATCTTGTCTACGATACCTATTCTTGCATATGAAGCAGGCACATAAGATCCGATTTGGGCCAAGATAACAATAAGAGCATTTTGCCTCATATAGGTTGATTTTCCTGCCATATTTGGACCGGTTAAAATCATAAACTGTGTATCAGAAGAATCATGGGTATTTGCAACCAGTTTCAAATCATTTGAAACATATTTTCCCATCGGAATAATTTTTTCTACTACGGGATGTCTTCCATCTTTTATGTATAACTCACTAGAATCAACTATTTCAGGCTTAACATAATTTGATTCAATCGACACGTTAGCAAACGATAAAAGCACATCTAATCTTGCTAATAACTGGGCTATTTCTTTTATTTGAGCAGCATATTCTTTTGAATACTCTCTTAAATCACTAAAGATTTTATATTCAAGCTCAGTGGATTTATACTGAGCGGATAATACATCGCTTTCGTGTTTTTTAAGTTCATCTGTGATAAATCGCTCCGCATTAGTAAGCGTTTGGCGTCTTATATAATTAGGAGGGACAGAAGAAAGATTGGAATTTGTAATTTCAATAAAGAAGCCAAAATTCTTACTGTAACCAACTCTTAAATTTTTAATGCCAGATTTTTCTCTTTCTGCGTTTTCAAATTCAGAAAGCCATTTCTCCCCGCCTGAAAGAAGCGATTTATAATAATCAAGATCACTGTTTACACCTTCTTTGATTATCCCGCCTTCTTTAATTGCAATTGGAGCTTCTTCTACAATTGTTCTCTCAATTATAGATGCAAATTCAACAAGATCAGACTTTTCAAGGTTGATACAGTTTAAATATTCGGATTTGAAATTTTTCAAAACCGATTGAAAATTAGGTAACAAAGAAAGTGTGTCCTTCAACGATAGAAAATCTCTCGGACTGGCGCTGCCATTGGTTAACCTCATTGAAAGACGTTCAATATCATACACCTTATCTAATAAATTAATCAGATTAAGCCTTGATTGAGAGTCTGAAATCAGTTCTTCAACTGCATTTTGTCTGTTTAAAATTTCATTTATGTTTTTTACAGGCTGAGTGAGCCATTTTTTCAACAACCTTGCACCCATATTGGTTTTGACTTTATCAATAGCCCAAAGTAAACTTCCATACTTTGATTTATCTCTTGCTGTTTCAGTTAATTCAAGGTTTCTTCTTGTACTAGGATCAATAGAAACAAACTCTGAAAGACCATATGATGTTATCACGTCAAACTTAGGCAGATTGCCTCTTTGAGTATCCACTAAATATTGAACAATCGCGCCTGCTGATAAAAAGCCTGTCTTAAACTCTAAAAAGCCAAATACATCGAGGGATACGACATTAAAAAGGTTTTTTAAGTTCTCTACTACATTCACTTCATCATAAGCAGAATATGCCATTTTTGTGCAGTTGTAGTTTTTAGCTATAGCATCAGGAAGATCTATTTTTTCCTCTGGAACTATTTGAAATGGGAGCACTTTCTGTTTTTTAACAGGTACAAGTATTTCAGCAGGGTTGATCCTAGATAACTCTGAAACAATATCATCCAACGTGCCTTGCGTAACTTTGAATTCACCTGTAGAAATATCTGTATACGCAAGTCCATATAGAGAATCTGCACATATCACAGCAGCTAAATAGTTGTTACTATTAGATTCTAACAGGTTACTTTCTGTTAATGTTCCTGCGGTAATGGTTCTAACAACATCTCTTTTAACTATACCTTTAGCTTCAGAAGGATCTTCAAGCTGCTCACAGATTGAAACCTTATGGTTTTTTTCCAAAAGCTTTGGAATGTAATTATTAAGTGCCTTGGCGGGAATTCCTGCCATAGGAATTTTTCCTAAAGCGCCACCTTCTCTTGCTGTTAAGGTAATCTCTAAATCCTGCGCAATAGTAACTGCATCTTCAAAAAACGCCTCGTAAAAGTCGCCCATTCTATACATCAAAATTACACCCTGGTTTTGCCTCTTGATTTCAAGATACTGTTTCAACATAGGTGTAGCCTGATTTATGTCGATATCTATACTATTTAAATTATTGATTTCTTTATTTGACATAGCTATACTAAATTTATAATAAATTCTAGTTCATTTCAATCGAAAAGACAATTATTTAAAGGAGTTGTAATGAAAGGCTGTCTTGGCACTATTTTAAAAATAATAATTCTAATTCTTGCTTATATTGGTTTTCAATCACTAGGCGGGGTCGACTTTGTAAAAAACAAATTTGAAGAATATACAAAACCTTCTCAAGAATCAATGGTGGAAAAAGCTAAAAAAGTAGCAGACCTTTCTAAAATCAGCGATGAATACACAATAGACAGAACTGCAAGTGTGATGAACTACCATTTAGTTTTGGCAGAACACAAGGGATCTGGGCAAAAACTTGCAATAATTGATCCTAAAAGTGATGATTTAATCACTAAAAATGATTTTAAAACAGGCGCTATAGATCAAAAACTAAAAGATTTAAACCAAAAATTTCAATACCAGCTAATCAGGCTTGAAAACTTTGAAGTTACAAAAAGAAGCCATCTAAAAGCAATGGGCCAAGACGTTCCTTACGTCAAATTTGAAGCTGATACAATAAATTTGCCGATAGGACATATCTCTGGAATCATCGGGCTTGCTAAAAATTCTCAAGGCAAAAGCGTAATAATCGCATCAGCTAACAACGACGATAAATATTCTCAAATCATTACAGAAGAATTTTTCAAAAAAGTAAGATAAATCAAGGTTAAAAGTGAAAAAAAAATACGAAAAATTAATGAGAGAATGCATAAAGCTTGCTAAAAAAGCTGAAGGCAAAACTTCTCCCAATCCTATGGTTGGGGCTGTCATTTTTGACGATGAATTCAGAATAATTTCAAAAGGTTATCACAAAAAACACGGGGAAAGTCATGCAGAAGTAAATGCCGTTAAAAATGCAAACTGCTCTTTAAAAGGACTTTCTATAGCTGTAAACCTTGAACCTTGTTCACACTATGGGAAAAACCCTCCATGCGCTGATATGATTGCAAAAGAGGGATTTAAAAGAGTTATAATCGGCATGGTTGATCCAAATCCGATTGTTAACAATAATGGAATTAAAAAACTTCAAGATGCAGGTATAGAAGTTATAACAGGCATTTTAGAAGAAGAGTGCAAAAAACTAAATGAAGTGTTTATAAAAGACCACATAGAAAAAAAACCTTTTGTAGTAATAAAAACAGCAACGACCCTTGACGGCAAAATAGCTTGCAGCAACGGACATTCAAAATGGATTACATCAGAAAAATCAAGAAACATAGTCCAAAAACTAAGAAATAAGTATGATGCAATAATGACAGGTTCAAACACCATAATAAGTGATAATCCAAGCTTAAATTGCAGAATGAAAAACAGTCAGCATCCCATAAGAATAATAGTAGACTCAAAGCTCAAAACTGATCCAAAAAGCAAAGTGTACACAAATGACGGGGTACAAATTTACATCTTAACCGACAAAAATATAGATCAAAATTTAAAAAACCGCTACTCAAATAATGTCTACTTCATAGACTGCAACTTAAAAGAAGAAAAAATCGACCTAAATGAAGCTTTAAACAAGCTTTATGAAAAAGGAATCAAAAGCGTACTGATTGAATCCGGCGCAGGGCTTAATTATGCAATTACAAAAGAAAAATTAGCCGATAAACTTATCCAATTCATAGCCCCCAAAGTCACTGGAGACAAAAAAGCACTTGGGTTTATAGAAGGTTTTGAAATAAAAGAAATTAACCAGTCGAGGGTGCTCGAAATATCAGACGTAAAAATCATAAATCCTGATATTATGATTGAAGCTTACTTTACAGACAAAATAAAATGTCACTAAATTTTAAAAATTAAGCTCTCAAACAAGGATAAAAAAGCATGATTAATACTGTTAGCATAAACCCTCTAATACCTATGGTGCAGAAAAATAATGCAAAAAAAGAAAATAAAAAACCTTCAAAAATAAAAGAATATACAGATACTTTTGTATCTTCCAGCAAGATAACTCTCCCTACAAGCATTGTGATAGCTGGGTTATGGTCTGTATTTGAACACAAAAAATACAAAGCACAAATGATCCCAAACTTGATATCTAACATATCCATTTTTGCAAGTGCAAACCTAATTTTTTCCGCTATAGATTCATTTTTCAAAATACTGCGTCAGGACAATAATAATCACAAAAAACAACCCATCAATTTTTCATAATACTTTAATTAAAGTATGCTAATATTGAACTATTTATCATATAATAAAATTATGAGTCAAAATTTATCAGATAAAATCCATAACCTACAGAAAAATTTTTTAGAATTAAATAATCTGTTCGAGCTTAACATAATATCTAATCAGGCATATTCAATGGAAGATTTGATATCAAAAATCAGTTTCTTCATTTCTTCAGTGTTGGATATAAATGATGTGCATTTCTTTATAAGAAATAACAATATTTTTCAGTCCAAAAATCTCTCTGGCGGTAATTCTAAAAACTACGAATTTGATGCAGAAAACGTTCCTTTTTTAACAGTTGCAAAAGACAAGCTTATTAACGTCATAAATGAAGACGGAAATTATATCTATAAAAGCTTTTGGGACACTTACAACTTACAAGAACTTAATAGCAGGTACTTGAAGGTTTTTTATAAAGAAGAAGTCCCATTTTGTGTTTGTTCAATAGGTAAAAAAGCAACCAACGAAGAATTTTCTGAAGAAGAATTAACTTCTTTAAACAAGATTTTTCATTGCATAGAACCAATTTTAATAAAATTTGCAAAGCAAAAAGATCAAGAAGTACAGATAAAAGACCTGCATAAATCACTTCACAACTTGTCAATTTTGTACAATATTTCACAGGCAGTTAATTTTATTGACGACTTAAAAGGACTGATTCAGGTAATTTTAGGAAAAGCATTAGAAACAATCGAAGCTGAAAAAGGCTCTTTAATGCTGTATGACTACACTGACAATACTTTACAGGTAAAAGTCGTATATGGGCTTCAAGACT